>JAYTTC010000752.1:0-3366 GCA_043745255.1 Verrucomicrobiales bacterium | reverse complement strand
GTTCACGTAATCGGCAAAGAAAAAAGTCCCGAGATAGCTGCTCGGATACTGGAGTATCGCGGGGTTGTAGAAGGCGCCACCCACGATCGAGTTTCCGGCGCTGGTTCCGGTTCCGTGCGGATACTGAAAAATTGGGTCTCGAAAGGAGGAATTGGAAGGAGCGCAGTTCCCTTCGCAGGTGGGCCAGCCATAGTTCTTGCCGGCGATCCCATCCTCGATTTCTTCCCAAGCCGACTGTCCTACGTCGTTGATGAACATGCGGCCAGTCCCGGGTTGAAAAGCAAACGTGAATGGGTTGCGAAGGCCCAATGCCCAGATCGCACGATTCACACCGGACGCGGTTGCGTAGAATGGATTGTCCGTCGGGATGCTGCCATCGGCGTTGAGTCGAAGAATCTTGCCCAGCAGAGTGTTCAAAGACTGCGAGTTGGAACTGACCGCGTTTTCGCCAGCCGAAATATAAAGTTTGCCATCAGGTCCGAAATGCAGCGCCCCGCCATTATGATTGGACGCACCGAGATCGTTCAAGTCCAGCAGCACCACTTCACTCCCCGGAACCACCACATCTCCGTTCGCGGTGAAGCGGCTCACCCGGTTGTGGATCGTCGGAAGGGTCGTCGTGTAGTAGAGGTAGACGTATTTGTTGCTCAGGAACCCTGGATCGAATGCTATTCCCAGTAATCCTCGCTCCCCCGCTCCGTTGACGGTCAGGGTGATGAAAGGAGTCGTGAGTAGGATCCCGTTCTTGATTACCCGGAGCGTTCCTCCTTGTTCGCTCACGAAGAGTCGGCCATCAGGGGCAAACTCCAGCGTGGTTGGAGCGAGCAGGCTGCCGGTAACTCGAACTTCACTAAACCCCGAGATGTAGCTGCTCGCATGGAGTCTCGGCGCGCTCGAGGCCAAAATCGAAAGCAGCAGGATCACGAGAGACCAGCGAGCGTAGGGCATCGAACTGGAACTACGAGGCGTGGCGGTCTGAGCTGCAGTGGGGCTGAGCGCATCGAGTGAGGATCCTCGAACGTCCCCGGGGATGGAGGGTAATACAATAGGCATGGCGGGTGCTTTCAGATCGATGCAGCACGGCTGCGCGATGAAATCTCCTTGATAGGGTTGTGGAGGGAGCTCTTGCCGAGTCGGCGAGCAGAGGCAAAGAAGTTGCCCACGACGAAACCGACAACGGTTAACGAGCGGTACGCACGGTCCTGAGGATACGACTTGGAACAACAAAACAAAGACACTCTGATTTAAGACAAGTGAGATGACACGTAACGGAACTATACACCAAAAAACCCGAAATACATAAAAACGCGCCGTGAAGACAGGTGTACAACGTCTACCGACTGTTAGAGTGAACGATGGGTATAATATGCGAGAACGGGAGACCCGATGTCAAAAGGAAGCAGTTATGAAATAACTTATGGTAAGGGGGGCAGGGGAAGGGGGCAGTCAGAACGCGGCGAAGAAGAGCCGATGAGATCGGACTGACGCTAATCCTCGCCTGAGCCACGCACCGCGCCACGATTTAGCAGCCCTGTCTCAATTCAGGACAGCCTGCACGTCTGGTATTTCAGGACGGCGTGCAGGCTTTCCTTAAAACCTAGATCAGATCTTTTTCCAACCTCGGCCTGGAATAAACTCGCGACTCCCCTCCGAGCCGCATCCGGAGAAAACCGCTCCGGTAGCGATGACCAACAGGACCCAACAAAGCAATTTGCGCATGGCCGAAATGTAAACACAGTTGTCAGCCGCGCAAGCATGACACACATTCTCCTCGTCGCATGGCGAAGAAGCCCAAATCCCTCAAAGGTGCCTTGCTCCTGGATGGAGGAGCTCTCCAAGGCTCCTTTTTCCATCGCAGCGTCGTTCTCGTCTGCCAGCATGATTCCGACGGCGCGTTTGGCTTAATCTTGAACCGGCCTGCCGGGACCACGGTGGGCGAGGCTCTGCCAGGAAATCTGCCCGAACGCCTCAAGGACCAACCCCTGTTCGAGGGAGGTCCGGTGCAGACGCAGGCCTTAAGTTACCTGCATTCGGATCAACTGCTCCCGGAGGCAAACGTCCTTCCCAATTTGAGTCTTGGGCACGCCATGGAGGATCTGGTGGAGCTGGGGTCAAGCGGTTCCCTCACTCAGCGTTTTCTGGTGTTTGCTGGCTACGCCGGTTGGAGCCCGGGTCAACTGGACGAAGAGTTGAAGCGAGACGCGTGGGTTGTTCATCCCGCCACTCTTGACCTGATTTTCTCGCCGCGGCCCGAGGATCTATGGCGTCAGATTCTTGCTAAAAAAGGCTGGAAATACCGACTGTTGTCCGAGGGGCCTGATGATCCATCCAAGAACTAGTTATTGCTGGCCAGCCCCTCCTCTTTCCGCTCCAATCGGCCTCAGTGATTTTTTTACTAGGAGAATTCGTTGACTGAATGAAGGTTTTTAACATGGTTCGGATCGTTTGCTGGGTTTTCACCCTGCTGTTCACCCCTGCCACTCTTCTCCGATCAGCTGACTTTTCCCTCTCACTTTCAAGTTCCCCAACCAATGCCTTCGTCGGCGGCACCGTGCTCTACACGATTGGGCTGACCAATGTGTCTGGAAGGGCTCTGGCGTCGGTGTTTCTGACCAACACTCTCCCGAGCTCTGTGACCCTGGTTTCCTACACCAACAGTCTGGGCGCAGTGACGCAGAGTGGCCAGACCCTGACCGTTTTCATTGTGGCCCTGGCGGATGGAGGGGTTGAATCGCTTATCCTAAACGTCACTCCGACCGCAGCGGGCTTGCTGAGCAATCGCGTGGATGTCGTGGCCACGACTGCGACCCGGGTTACTACCAACACGCTGAGCCGCGCCTACAGTGCGCGATCAGATATCGGAATGACGATCATTCCGAGTCGGCTGACCGCTCTTCCTTTCGAACCGTTTACCTATACCGTCGGAATCACGAATTACGGCCCCGACGCTGCCCCAAACGTTCAACTCGGTACTCCCATCCCAACCAACGCGCTCTTCATCAGCAGCATTCCTGCGTCGACAAACATAGCCAGCCTGAATACGCAGTCGCTCAGTGTGGGAACGCTGGCCAGCGGTGCAGGAACGCAAGTCCAGTTCACCCTCCAGCCGACCACCACCGGCGCCATGGTCGTGGCGGGCTTTGGAATCTCTGTTCCTGCTCTCGATACCAACTCGGTCAATGACATTGCTCCGGCGAACATCACAGTCATCGCCTCCCTGCCTGGTGTTCTCAGCGCCGCTTTCATTTCATTGCAGACCAGCAATCGTCAGACCGGTTTGATGGAGCAGAAGGTGCGTCTCACGAATGTGGGGGGCACCTCGATCGCCGCGACACGGCTCGTGGTCTCGAACCTCACTGCGCGTCT
>JAYTTC010000751.1:0-3369 GCA_043745255.1 Verrucomicrobiales bacterium | reverse complement strand
ACCACTTCCTCAAAGTTCCATTCTCCGACCGGACGCTGATACCCCCGATGGGCCGCAACCATGCCGTAGGCAGAACCATTATATTGACGCACATCCAGTGACTTGTACATGTCCGCACCATCATCAAGGACCTGCAGCTCGCACATACCCGCGTAGGCCGTGTCACCGGTTCCAGGATAACGAATCGCGAGTCCGTTGTTGCCACCGGGAGGAAGCTTAAACTCCACCCGTGCCGCGAAATCGGTGTAGTCCTCATTCACGTAGACAGTCCCGCCATTGTGAGGCTTGCAAACGATCGCACCCTCGACGATCTGATAGTTATCCACCGGACCCGCCCAGCCCGCGAGACTCTTGCCGTCAAATTTCGACTGATACCCGGCGTTTCCATGTTTGCTAAGAATCTCATTCGCTTCCTTGGCTCCAATCTCTCGAAGGAAAATATTGCGCCAGCGAATCTCGCCGCCATGGGTCTGCAGCTGCACCGGACCGCGGGCGGGAACCGGTGTCTTGCGGTCGTAATAGTTCTCGAGAAGAGCGTGATCGACCACCTGCTGATCGTTGAGCCAGACGCTCACTCGGGCACCCACCATCACCACGCGAAACTTGTTCCACTCCCCAAACGGTTTATCGGCCATCACCGCTGGATCCTTGCCCGGCGCGCCCGGACTGTTGTTCCAGAGTCCACCTGATCCTTTGGCTCGCCCGAGCGATTGGGGATCGGCTTGGGTGTGATCCCAGATCTGCACCTGCGGCACTCCTCGGAGATAAATCCCCGAATCCGCGTTGGCGACCGTCTTATATTCCACCAGAAACTCGAAGTCTCCGTAATCCTTCTCGGTCGTGGCATAGGCCCCAAATCCATCATTCACCAGATCACCGTTCTCCCCATACCAATGCGACTTTCCCGTCTTGTCACTCACAGCCATCATGGATCGAGTCCAGGCCGAGACCTGCTGGATAAGCTCCGTCGGAGGAAGGGCAAGCAGTTTCCGATGATCGTAGGTGTCCCCACCACGCCAGCCGGTAAGGTCTTTTCCATTAAACAAGGAAGTGAAACCAGCCGGGGCGGGGTCCGCGGCGGAGAGCCTGGCGTCAAACGGGAGGACGGCCAGGGCGAGCGTGAACACAGCGAAGGGGTAGAACGCGGAGCGATGAATCTTCATAGGATTGTGATACGGCCAGTTCATAACAGTCGGACTCGAAACGCGAATCATTTTTGCGCCCAAACACCCCGAAAACTCCGACGGTTCCACGAACCAGGTCATACCAAGACGCGCTGAGAATCCGATGTCGAGTGGGTCTTACGTATTCACCGGAATATTTCAGAAGCCAGTCGCACCTTCTCGCCGGACGAACTCGCATATTTACTCAACTTCCTTTTTGTTATGTCCTAGGCTGCCCACCCATGAGCCGACTTGCTACCGACCGGCCCCGTTCGTCTCCCTACATGGAGTGGGTGAAGACTGGATCCGCCGCCCGTTTCAACCTGGTTGCGAGCGGTTTGATGGGGTGTCCCCTCTCGTTCCTCGAGGTGACGCTGGCCGACCTCGAGATCAATGGCCCCAGTTTCTACGGATATGAGCCGCTGAAAGAGGCGATCGCCGCGCATTCTCAGGTGAAGCCCGAGTGCGTGGTCATCGCGGAAGGAACCTCCATGGTGAATCACCTGGCGCTGGCATCACTTCTCGAGCCCGGCGACGAGGTCATCATCGAACAGCCCACCTATGAGCTACTCACGGCTACCGCCGGATACCTCGGGGCCACTGTCCGCACCTTCACCCGCAGCGCCGAGCAGGGGTTTCAGATCGATGTAGATCGGGTGAGCCGCCTGTTCTCCCCGCGCACCAAACTGGTGGTGATCACCAATCTCCACAATCCCTCAAGTGTCCTGACTTCCGAACCGATCCTGCTCGAACTCGGGAAACGCGCCGCTTCCATCGGGGCGAAGGTGCTCGTGGATGAAGTCTATTTGGAGGCGGTTCTCGGGCCTCGGCCGCGATCGGCATTCCACCTCGGACCCGAATTCGTGACCACCAACAGCCTCACCAAGGTCTATGGACTGAACGGGCTCCGATGCGGCTGGGCGCTGGCTGAGCCGGAGCTGGCGCGTCGCATGTGGCGACTGAACGATCTCTTCGGCGTTATTCCATCGCATCTGTCCGAACGGGTCGGCACACGCGCGTTCGAGAGGATGGACCGCCTCCGCGACCGAACTCAGGCCCATCTCGCTGCCAACTGGCAGGCCTGTGATGAATGGCTCGGAGATTGCACATCCGTCGACGTCGTTCGTCCTCCCGGAGGCACGGTGCTATTTCCGCGCCTCAAGCGAGGCACTGTGGAAACTCTCTGCGCGCGACTGCGCGGCGAGCAGGAAACCTCCGTGGTTCCTGGCGAATTCTTCGGACTCAAAGACCACTTCCGTATTGGAATCGGCGGGGCGCAAGAAAGTGTCCGCGAAGGGCTGCGTCGATTGCGGCTGACTCTCGATTCCATGTCCTGATCCCCATCCCGAGCACGCTATGAAACTCTTCTCCACTCTGACGCTCCTCTCCCTCGTCGCAATGCTTCGCGGCGCAGAACCCGCCGCAATCGCGACGAACAACCGTCCGGCTGTCGCCACCAAGCCAGAGCCTCTCTACGAGTATAAGGAGGTTCACGATCGCGACGGCATCGGGAAGTTTTACTTGGGTCGGGAAATCGCCCACGTGATGGGACATCAGGCCGCCGATTGGCTCGAACGTTCCGAACGGGAGGAAGAGGAGCAAACCACGAAGCTAGTGGAAATACTCCAGGTGAAATCCGGTGAGATCGTCGCCGACATCGGTGCAGGTACCGGATACCTGGCGCGCCGTCTGGCACCGCGCGTCTTGCCCAGAGGGCGAGTCTTGGGGGTGGATATCCAGCCGGAGATGTTGGAAATCCTCACCCGCAAATCGAAGACGGCTGGGATCACCAATATCTCTCCCGTATTGGGCACCATCACCAATCCAAACCTCCCCGCGGCCTCGATCGACCTCATTGTCATGGTCGATGTCTATCATGAGTTTTCGCATCCCTACGAAATGGCCGAGGCCATGTGCCGCGGGCTCAAGGTGGGAGGACGCATCGCGTTCGTGGAATTCAGGAAGGAGGATCCCGGCGTGCCGATTAAACTGGTTCACAAAATGTCCGACGCTCAGGTCCGCAAAGAGATGTCGATGCATCCCCTCGAGTGGGTGGAGACGCGAAGCGATCTCCCCTGGCAGCACTTGATCGTGTTCAGGAAGAAGTGAGAAAGATCGGGACGGGGATGGGCCGATACGGCCCACACTACAGAACTGCAGTCCGGCTTCTGTAGTGTCGTTCGTATCGAACGATTCCGGCCGGGGG
>JAYTTC010000750.1:0-3372 GCA_043745255.1 Verrucomicrobiales bacterium | reverse complement strand
ACGCCAGTCGAACCCCGCCCGGCGTTTCAAAAAACCGATCCAGCGCAAAAACCAGCAGATAAGAAATCGCAATCCCAAACACCCCCGCCAGCAACCCTTCGACAAGTTTCACCACCCACACTCGACGACGAAAATCCGCGAGTTTCGTTTCCAACACCGACGGGAGTTTTGTATTCATGGCGCTGCGGATTTTGAGGTTCGTTTTCAGACGATGGAGCCGGGCACAGTGGAACGTCCCGGCAACTTTACCACCCGCCGAAAAATTGGCCAGAAACGGCCCTTAAATGCCAGCCCAATCAGCAGCGCTATTTCTTCCCCTCACCACTCAAGAATTCTCCGCCGCTACCAATGGAGGACAGTGAGACCTTCCACTCGGTCAAAGTGGGCGTCGCGAGTGGCCAGCGGCATGTCGCACTCGATGGCGACGGCAGCAATCCACAGATCGTTTTCGGGAATCACCTCACCTTTGGCTTCGAGCACTACGGCGGCGCGTGCGTATGCTTCTGCGGTGGCCGTGTCCGGGTAAAGCAGCGCGGCCATTTGCAGGAAATCGTCCACGATTTGTCGGTTCCGCGCAGGTCGCGCCGATTTCTCTGCGCCTTTATAGAGTTCGCCAAGGGCAACAAGCGGGAGAAAGAGTGGTTCGCCGGACGCAGCAAGCGCGAGTATGTCGATCCGTCCGCGCAGATGGGCGACGACCGCACTAGTGTCGAGCAGGATGCCGTTGGCGCGGTCAGACATTCGCTTCCACGCGGCGGGCACCGTGCATGGCCTGCTCGAAGGCTTCTCCCTCGGCTTCGTCGAGCGCCCCGTGGGTGCGCTGGAGAACGGCGGCACGTTCGCTTTGCGCGCTGGCGCTGAGGCGATGGACGTAACGGGCTACTTCAACCTGCTCGCGCAACGGCAGGCTCTGGACTCCACGGACGATGGTTTCGAGGACGGTCATAAGCTGTGCATGAATTAAGCAGCTAAAAAAGAAGAACGCGAGTGGGAGATTGAGGGCTCGTCGTCACGAAGAAAGAGGGGCGCTAATCGTCGCAACTTTCTTTCACTGGTTAGGATCGGTTTCGCCAGGTTCACTGATCTCGCGCTGCCAAGCCTGAACTAAGTATTCGGCGGCTTTTCGAACAAATGGATCACAGTGATCCAAATAGCGTTTCGTCACGTCGAGTCCGACATCAGCCCACTCCGTCTCCAAACTGCTTGCCAGCACTGTTTTGGCAGCAGCGCAAAGGTCCGGCGAAGCTAATGACTCGATTGTCTCGGACAGGGCAGGCGTCTCATTCGCCAACTTCTCTTTCACCCGTATTTCCCATATCCGCACCTCTTCCGACCCAGGCGGACCGGTTCGGTCCAAATTGGAAATCAAATCGTTTGCGGCATCTCGCGTTACTTCCCAAGGCTCGATCGACTGAATGTATCCCCCACCAGCCAGTCCATAAAAAGCAAGGCGCAGATCGAGCGTGCCGAAGTGTCCGACAATTGCACTCAAGGCCGTTCGCAATAGTGACTGCGCTTTCAGTCTGTCGCCAAGCTGGTCGCGCTTGATAAGCAACTTGCCAAGCTCAAGCGACAGCGCAAACCAATCCGGAGTGGGTACAACGCCTTCTCTAGGATTCAGAGCGATGAGGGTCCGCTCCAGTTCCTCGATAGCCTTGTCGGCCGCCGGTCCACCCAATTGTTTCATCGCACTCGCGATGCGGTTTCGAACCAAGGAGGGAGACGCTGCTCGGCCGTAGTCGTCCCAGCAATCGATCAGCGGCTGAACTCTCGGTTCACCGCTACGGCACAACTCTAAGTCGATTTCATTGATCGCCTCACGCGCTGTAGGTCGTCGCGCCGGGTCTGGATCCACACAGGAAATGATAAGATCCCGAAGGTGTGAAGATTCAATACCGGTGATATTGCCGCGGAGATCGCGGAGTTTGTTTTCCCATTTTGTCTTGTCGATCTTGGCGGATGGTCGGCCGAGCGGATGCATTCCCGTCAACAGTTCGTAGATGATGATGCCGACCGCGAAAATATCACTTTTCTCAGGAACGACATGACCGTCCATGCGTTCTGGAGCTTTGTAGGGCCTCCAACACTTCTCCGTTTCCCCACTAACTTCTCTCCAGATATCAGCCCATCCAAGATCGGCCACCTGTGCGCGCCACGGGTGTTGATTACTTAAGACACCCTCATTAGGCAGGGAACATTTCGCGCGCAAATCGGAAAACAAAATATTCTCGGGCTTCAAATCGCCGTGACCCTCAATCCCGTGCCCATACATCCAACGCAACCCTCCCAAGACCTGTCCCATCAGGATCAAGCAATCCGATTGGGACGGACGTTCCGATGCATTGATCCATGACCTCAGGTCGTCCGCACATTGGGGCATAAGAACCGCAGGGATGCTGGTGAGCGGGAAGCTTCCCTCCATTTCCAAGATTTCGATGCGAAGGGGCTGAAGGATTGTCAGATGAGGCGGGAGCGAAAACCAGATTCGGAGTTCACGATCGAAAAGTTCACGGAGCCCCAGAAGTGGCTTCGCGGTTTCGCACTCAGGCGATCTCAATTTCTCCGGGTTGATTGTCTTGGCACACAAACACGTGCCATCAGCCCTCTTGATAAAAAACACATGCCCGTATGTGCCTGCCTTATCGGTTATGCAGGCGTCTTGATAGAGGTTTTGGATAGCGGATCGGATTTCATTTAGCAGGGTCATGGGCGGGTAAAGGGTCGAAGATTATTCGGGACAGTTGGGTGTCAGTTTCTACCGTCGCGGTTTGTGGCGTCGATTCCCGTGGCGGTGAGGAATGGCTCACCGGGCTCTCCTTCGCTACCTAACATTGAGGCGATCAAAACGTCCCAGCAGCTTTTCTCCCCGCCCAGAAAACGCCTAGGAGCAAAACCAAAATCCCTGCCCAAACTGGATGCGCCCAGATCTGCAGCCGTCTCTCCTGCGGCTCGACTTGTGGCAGCGCAGCGATGGCGGCGACGACTGCCGACGGGTCGGTGGTGTCCATGAGTTTGCCGCGGGTGAGCTGGGCGATTTCCCGGAGGACGTCGATCTTCGCGGGCTGGCCGCGCTTTTCGCGGCTCGTGCCTTGGACGGAGATGGATGCGTCTAGCGCAGAACCGGCTTCGGCACAGCTTAGGCGGACGCGGTGTTCGCCGGGTTCGCTCGGCGTGAAGGTGCTGCTGAAAAGTCCCCACGCATCCTCGCCCGCAGGCGTCAGGCGCACGCTGGAGGTTTTCCCCGAGGGGGCGGTGATTTGCGCGATGACTGCTCCGTCGCGCAAGGGCTCGCCGGTGAGGCTCGTGACGTTCGCATTTAGCGTGAGGACCGCGCCGGTGCTCGGGCGGTCGGGCGAGTAGAAGAGGCGCATC
>JAYTTC010000749.1:0-3377 GCA_043745255.1 Verrucomicrobiales bacterium | reverse complement strand
GGCCATTCACGATGCAGCCCATGATAGCGATCTTCACTCCCTTGAGGTGGCTGGTGCGAATTTTGATCTGCGCGGTGACGGTCTGCAGATTGAACAGCGTGCGGCCGCAGCTGGGACAGGCCACATAGTCGGTCTTGAACGAACGGCAGCCCGCTGCCTGGAGAATGTTGAAGGCGAGACGAAGTGACTGTCCTCCGCCGGATTCCCCACGCACCAGAATAGCGTCGCCGATGCCGTCGCAGAGCAACGCGCCAATGACGACCGAGGCTCGAAGCAGTGCTATATTCGGCTCGAGCGCGACCGGCTCGAAGCTCAGGCAATCCTTGAGCAGGATCGGGTTTTTGCAACCCAGGCGCTTAAGCTTGGCTGCAAGCAGTCGGAAAGCCGCGATCGCAGGCAGGCGCACCCCGTCGCGAACCGTAATCAGCTGCGTTTCGCAGTTCACCGTGAAGTCTTCCATCGGATCTACCTCGAGCAGGTTGAGATCTTCATAGACCGCTTCGGGACGAACATCGTCGCGAGGACGAATCTGCGGAGCGACCTTGTCCCAGGTGGCCTGGGTCACCACCACGCGGATCAGTTGCTCGCCACCACATCGCATGCCGTCCATCCCGAGTTCGATTTCGGGCGTTGCACGCCGCTCAAAGTTGAATGGGTCGTAGGACGCCGCGATGTCCGCCGTTTGGATCTGGGTGTTCGCAAGAATCGGGATCTGCGCAAGCAAGTCGCGGCAGACGGCGATCTCGTTGGGAGAATCCTCCGTGAGCGACACTCGAATCGTGTCGCCGATGCCATCGCAGAGCAGGGAACCGATTCCGATCGCGCTTTTGATTCGTCCGTCCTCGCCTTCGCCTGCTTCGGTCACCCCTAGATGCAGGGGATAGCCCCAATCCGATCCGAGTTCCGCGAGTCGCGCGGTCAGAAGCCGATAGCACCCAATCATGACCTTCGGGTTGCTCGACTTCATCGAGAACTTGAACTGATGGAAACCGTTCTTGCGCGCGATTTGCGCGAATTCGAGCGCGCTCTCCACCATCCCGAGTGGCGTGTCGCCGAAGCGGTTCATGATGCGGTCGCTGAGCGAGCCATGATTGGTTCCCACACGGATCGCGCGCCCGTGCTGTTGGCAAAGTTGGACCAGGGGCGTGAACTTCTCCTCGATCCGCTGGAGTTCGGCGTCGTATTGGTCGTCGGTATACTCGCGGATGTTGAATTTCTTCGAGTCGGCGTAATTTCCCGGATTGATCCGAACCACTTCGACCCATTTGGCGGCTTCCATCGCCGCATCGGGCTTGAAATGAATGTCCGCCACGATCGGGACGTGGCAGCCGCGTCCTCGAAGTTCGGTGACCACGTTTTCCAGATTCGCAGCATCCTTCACCGTCGGCGCGGTGATGCGCACGATCTGGCATCCCACCTTCACCAGATCCAGGGTCTGTTGCACGCAGGCCGCAGTGTCCATCGTATCGCAGGTGAGCATCGATTGCATCACCACGGGTTCAGATCCGCCAAGGACCAGTCCGCCCTTGCCGGGCTGGCCGATGTGGATAGGACGTGAGGCACGACGCTGATACTGGAGGGGGGAGGCGCAGTACTTCATGGATCAGTTGCGGAGGACAGGGGTGATCAGGGTCTTGGGAGAAAACTGGGGTTCCGGATCTTTGGTCCGAGATCTGAAGAGCTCCTGGCCGTCGAAAAAGGTGACAAACACCATGAAGCAAATGAGAGCAATCGCACAACCCGACTGAATGAAGTTGAGCACCGCGTGGCTCACCGGACGTCGACGAATCCCCTCGATCACGGCGAGTAGAATGTGTCCGCCGTCCAGCACCGGAAGCGGAAGCATGTTCAAGATGGCAAGGTTGACGTTCATGACCACGCTGAACCACAGCGCCATCCGCCATCCCTGTTCGCTTTCGAAGAGCAGGTAGTAAATGTTGAGAATCTTCACCGCACCACTCAGATGCTGCACTCCGATATCGGATCCCTTGGCGAACAGCGCACCCAGGGTATTCACCATGGTGTTAACCCCAGCGCTGACTTGATCCAAGGGGGAAGGATGCGCCATTGCCATTTTACCTCCGCTTACCCAGCTGATGCCGAGCATCGCCTTGAGCTCGGGAGGGGTGACGGGCTTCTCCGGGGTGACCGAGAGCGTGAACTCGCTACCGCCACGCCGCACTTTCAGGGTGACCGCATTGGTTCCAGATGCCGTCACGATCTCCGCCACCTGTCTATAATGAACAAGCTTTCGGCCATTGGCCTCCATCACCTCGTCGAAGGGCTTCAGCCCCGCCGCATAGGCCGGACTGTTGGTGAAGGTAAAGGCCACGATCGGAGTTTGCGCCGGCTCGATCTGAATCTCACGCAGCGCCCGCCGCTGGAAAACTTTCGTCGCGGGTTTGACAGGAGTCACGTCGAGCGTGCGAATTTGGCCGTCCCGTTCGAACTTGATCGGGACCGTCGCCCCCTCACTCCGCACCACGCGCCAGGTGATGCTGCTCCCCAGGCCGCCAAACTTGGTCACCGGGTGGCCATCCACTTCGAGGATTTTGTCCGCGGGCTTAAGCCCCGCCTTGTCCGCCGGACCGTCTTTCACCACATAGCCGACGGTGGTGGTGGTTTCGGATTCGCTCACCGGGCGTCCAATGGCCCACACAAGGACGGCGAAAACGATGGCTAGAAGAAAACTGAAGAGCGGCCCCGCGAAGGCGACGATAATCTTGTCGGCGACAGAAATCTGGGGCAGTGGCTTGGCATCCCCTTCCTCACTTTTCCCCTCGATCATTTCCATCGGAGCCATCTGCGGCAGCGAGACGTATCCGCCACAGGGAATCCATCCCAGAGCGTACTCGACGCCGCCGATAGTCTTGCTCCAGATGGGTTTTCCGAACCAGATCGCGAATCGCTCCGCCTTGAGTCCTCGCCAGCGTGCTGCCCAGAAATGGCCCAATTCGTGCACGAAAATCAGCACGTTGAACAACACCAAGACTTCCAGACAGATAAAGACAAATTTCAGAATCGCCATGCTAATGAATTGATCGGCAGACCCCGGCTCGCGGATGAGCGAACCCAAGGTGGCTGCTTTGAGTATTTGTAGAGGTCGCAAACACTGTGCTTCAAAGTATAAGTGCAGGCAGAAGGCGCGCAACATGGAATCCGGGCGATTTGCTGGGGCGTTACCTCAGAAACGTTCATTTAGATTTTGAATTTGTGATTTTAAATTGAAAAGATAGCGAATTCGGACGGTTCTCGGCCGCAAATCGCGACTCCGCAGGTCAAAATGAGCAACCCTAGCGCCCAGGGCGCGTGGCAAGGCCGATGAACCTGATTCCATCCATTGTTGCGCTCCAACGGTTTTGAGATTTGTTCATTGG
>JAYTTC010000748.1:0-3383 GCA_043745255.1 Verrucomicrobiales bacterium | reverse complement strand
CGGAGCGATTCCCTGAATCCATTTCCAGAAAGGCTCATCCCATTCGCTATGTACCAGCTCCACCCAGACTTGATCGAATGCCCGTCCTTCACAGAGGGTGCGCACGTGGCGTTGCCAGGACTCGCGAGCCTCAGTCGAAAGCCCGCAAATCGACGGGAGAGTCACCACCTCCACCCCTTGCGCGCGGAATCCTTCCTCCATTCCAAGTCCAGCAGGATAGGCCAGTCGCTTGGCATGGTGCCAGTGAGCGAACTCGAGGCAGAGGTATAAAACTCTCGTGCCGCTCGCGATCGGCTCTGTCTGGCTCACAACGCTGGGCTCGGGCTGAACAGGGTCCGCTGCCAGGGCACTTCGAAGGGGAACGGATTCCCAATCATCGCTTCCGATGTGCGTGCGATGCACACGCGCCTCGGTGTTGGCAGCCTTCTCGATCAACTCCCCGATTCGAGGATGGGCGGAACGCCCCGCTCCATGAAGTATTTCCAGCAGTCGGCTCGCTTGGAGGTTGAGCATCGACGTGTCGGCCAACTCGATCAGGAGTTCAGTCGCTTGTTGATCATCCGCCGCGCGATCCACCCCCGCCGCACCCGTGTCCTCAAGTAGCAGCCGGGCCGCGTGAAAGGAGTAGAACGGAAAGGCCGGATCGAGGCGAATCGACCGCAAAGCCAGAGAACGAATGCTCAAGGATTCCGCCTCTTCCTCCCCTGCTGAAGCACGATACCAACTCGCGTAATAGGCGATCGACGCAAGGATTAGCCTGGGGAGCTCGCCCGAAACCTCCTCCTCGCCCTGGGCGGCTCGCGTGCAAAGATCGAAATACTCTCGATAGTTAAAGAACTGGCCAAAAAAATCGTAGGGAAAGACATCCTCGCGCGCGCTGACTTGCCAAGAGCCGGTGGGGCGCGCGAGGGTTTCTCGCGCCAAGAAAAGCGCGTCGCTGACTTCCTGAGGTTCACCGAAATGCAACCCCGTACGAATCGCGTTGAATCGAAGCACCAAGCACGCTGGGAACCGCTGGATTCCTGCCCGGCTCAGCTCGAGCGCAGAAGCCAGCAGCTTGCGGTCTACCTCAAGACGCACATTGAAATTTCTTGTCACCTGCAGGGCGGTTGGGACATGCGCCGCGGTGGCATATTCCAGCACCAACTCGCGTATGGAATCGATCAACGGCTCCGGGGTCTGAAGTTCGCCAAGATCCCCCATCCACTCCTTGATGCTGCGCTGTCGTATTGCCCGATTGATGGCCGGTCGCCACGCCCATCCCTTAGCAAGCATGATCCGCTTCTGACGCAGAAGCGCAGGATCCACCCTCTCTCGCAAGCCGCGTGGCTTGGCAGCAAGGAAGGTCAGGAATCGGAAATACTGCGACGCCGCTCGCGAGGCTTTGAACTCCGTTCGTATGGTTTCGGCTCCCTTCATGGCTCGAAGGCCAAAGGATTCCCACTCGCGGCTGATTCTCCGAAGAACATCGGGCAGCTCTCCGTCCTGTGCTGAGTAAGGAACAACTCCATCCTCCTCGCCCAGGTAGGCGCGCAAGATACTTTCCTTTTGGACAGCGATCGCAGCCCCCATGGCTAGCGACTCCATCCCGCGGGTCGGCATCGCACCCGCATGACGAATATAAGTGAAGGCGGCGCGAGTGGATCCCAGGATCTTCAGGTAGTCCGAAGTGCCCAGAAAGCCTTCGATCATTTTCACTCGAAGATCCTTCTGACGAAGAATCTGATTCAGCAGCCTCGCCTTGTCCGGATGATACGGATGCTGGGTCGTTCCAGAGATAAAAGTGTCGAGGGGACGATCGGCAAGTGCCGGGAGTGAACTTCCAACCGCGAGGCCGAAGGCTTTGGGAAAAACCGATACGGGTGACCGCGTTAGTTGAGATACATCCCGCCACTCCGTCTGATCCGTTGTCAGCAGCTCATCAAAAACCCCAAGCCAGGGACGCACTGTCTGAATATGAAGATCGTAGTCACCGGTGTGGCCGAAGATCGGGCAAGGTAAGGATTGAAGATTGGGAGGTAGCAGATGCCACTCCAGCATCTTAGAGATGTAAAAATCAGGTACCTCATCGGAATCAAAAAAACTCCGCACATCAGCGTACGCTTTGTTAGGCTGATCGTCCGGATGAAAACCGAAGTTAATGACCTCAAATCGAGGATCCTCCTGGATGCTGCTGACGAGGCTCCCCGAGTTCCCGCGGTCACACTGCGAAAGCACCCGAATCTTCTCCCTGCGGACAAGCCTGAGAAGATTCTGCGCATGGGGAAGTTCAAGCCCTTCTAGCCCGCGCGTCGCGCTCGCATCATCGCCATCGATCCAGTAAGCCACAGCTCGATAAAACTGGGCTTCGAGTTGATGAAAACGGGCTAAGCCCACGATAGCGTCTTTGCCGCGGCCGATCAGCCCGTATGCGGCATGCGTGCGCCAGTCGTCCACCGAACCGTGCAGCGCCACCGAGGCATAGTCGCCCTGCTCAAAAGCGGTGGCGGTGGGATCAGATGCGGTCGGAGGGTTCATATCAGAAGCTTGGGGAAGCAAGATGGACACCACCTAAACGAGAAATCGAGAAGCCAACGGTGCATGGCTTCCACAGCGAGAAGCGGATGGCTGAAACTCACCGGCAATCCCCAAGGAAAAGGAACTGCCGGTGAAATCATTTCAGAAAAACCAGCACTAGGCCGCAATACGTCCCTGAGATGCATCGGCGTGGTACACCCGAACATCCTCTGCTGTAATTCGCAACTCACCTTCGGAAAGCAACACTTTGAGTTCAATCATTCCATCGCCAAGCGTGTGGATCTCATGCATCAACCAGAGCACCTCTCCACCTGCCAGATCGGCCAATCGGGCCTGTTGAACACCACGAAAAATAAAGACGTGCTCCTTGAGCTCGACAATAACCTGATCGAAGGCCGGACGTTCAACAACTCTCAACGGCTCTTCGGAATAATCTTCCGTTGCGATTTGGCGCCAGCAGTCATTCAGTTCCGGATTGATGGAACGAAGATGAGCGGCGTAGTCCTTTTCCAACTGCTGCCAGGGTTTGCGTCCCTTCGGCGTTTGAGCGGCGTCGTAGGCTTTGCGAGTGAAGTATTCCATGTTCAGTTCGTCTAGGGTTAGGTTGTGCTGGATAGGCAAATTTATCCATTTTCTTAACGGGCAGGAAGGGTTTAGCAAGGCCCATGCCGGTCCCATTTTGAAGGACGCCGCGTGCAGTTCCCTCACCTCTCATTTCACTGCTAGCGGGCCGACACTCAGAAAACCCTGGAACCCTTCAATAGCCTCGGCGAGCACTCTGCGAAACGACGTTCGAAGTCCAATGGCCTGCTAGGAGGCAACATCCCGCAGATGGCGAAAAAAACTGGTCCTGGTCAAAATGCAAC
>JAYTTC010000747.1:0-3387 GCA_043745255.1 Verrucomicrobiales bacterium | reverse complement strand
GCCGCGAGGACGTCTCTTGGCGGATCAGTTGCTTCAACTGAGCGAGCATCTGTTTCACCGCGAAGCTATCCCGGAGGGAAGTCAGCTCGATGTTTGTTTCTGCCTGGGCCTCTTCCTTCTTGAGCTGATAGCTGGTGGAGGCGACCTCCGAAGAGTCCGCTTCCTGGGTCATCTGCTGAGAAGCGATGGATCCGACCAAGCGGATGGCACCACGAGCAAGGGAGGTGGCGTCGACCGAGAAGCCAATATCCGTCGGGAGAGCCTCGGACATGGAATTCGCCGCAAGGACGGTGAACGCTGCTTGACCCCGCATGAAGGCGGCCTGGTATCGTGCCGCAAGAATCTCGCGGTTCAAGCTCTGCTGGGTTTCCGTGGAGTGGTTAAGGATTTTAATTTCTTCGGACCCGAGACCGAACTGCGCCTCGGTCAAACGCGATTGATCTTCGATCTGCGCAAGGAGGTTCTCATAGTCCTTCAAACCCTTCTCGAATCGAACCCGACTCTGTACCAGATCCGCGCGGGCGAGCTGAATCTCGCCCGGTGCACGACGCTTACCGTTCCAGTAGGCCGGTTTCACCAGTCCGAACGAGTTGGTCGCGATGTGAAAATCCACTGACCGCGTTGATTGATGCAGGCTGCCATCCGGGTTCACTTCATCGGTGGTGAGCTTCACAGTGCGGATCTGAGTGACAGGAGGCAGAACTCCGGCTAGATCCGCGACATCGATGTAATCGAAGTGATAGAGATCTGGTCCATCGTAACCGCTGGGAAATGCCCCGGTGGGTCCGATGTCATCGGTATAGGGATAGCCAAAGGACTCGATCAGCCGGCTGCCAAAGTCTGACTCGCGCTCCACCACCGACTTCTGGAAGTCCGAGATGCTGTCCGCCTGACGACGGAGCAACTGCGAGCTGTTGTTCGCGTGATCAAACACCGCGATGGCGTTATTCAGCGCGCTGACTGCGCGATCGTAAATCTGCTCGAAGTGCGTCTTCCCCGCAGCCACTGCCGTGGGATCGATATCGAAGGGCAACACGTTCTTTGCCAGACCCAGCGGATTCAGCCCGCCATCCGCCATATCGACCTTCGACTGGATGTCCACAAATGCACTGGCGATATCGCTCAACTCCCGCACCGTGGTTCGATCGATCTTCTGGATCCCGGTGTGAGCGGGATTCGCGTCCCGATCGGGAAGCAGCGCGTTCGCCACCACCCAGTCGATTAGCGCACCTTGCCCAGCGCGCAATCCCCATTCGGACAGACCCCAGGCTCGCTCAGGTTTGCTGTCCTGATACCCCTGCCACTGGCCACTCGGATCTTCGACGTACTTCGATCGATACGTGAGGTTCACGATTTCAGATCCGGTCCGCGCTCGGGCCGCGGCGGCTGCGGCGAATTTGCGCTCATCGAGAAAGTCCACCGAGACCGGCACTCCACCCACCAGCACCGCCTCGATCCGGGGCACCCAGGTGAAATTGCTGTTTCGCAGCAATCGATAGTAATTCTTCACCGCCACCAGGTAGTGACCCCAAGCGTCACCATGGCCTTGCGGATACAGTTTGCGGGCATCCGCCTCATTGATGGTCCCCCCAACGTCGTTGTTCACGTCGCGGATATTGTAGTTGAGCGCGTAGGCCACTTCACCGCCGTTAATATCGCTGGTAAAATTCCAGATGAGGCGGTTGTAAAACGGATACGTTTGAACCGCCGGGAGCAGCGTGTCATCTCGGCCACGCAGCAAATTCAACTCCTCCTCGAGGAGTGACGAGGTCTGGTTCATGAAGCAGTGAATCGAACTGGCCTCCGAGCCGTAGACCTTGTCGTCGGTCCCGAAGGCGATGGTCGGATCGGATGCATCCGCATAGGCCTCGTTCCCCAGCAGCATATAGAGATCTGCGAGCCGACCCGCGACCAGCAACAGTGCGTCGTTGGCAGGTCCGTAGTCGACGGCGGGGGCACCTTCAATACTCAGCCCGATGCCGCGCTTAAGCACCGTCTCGTAGATTTCAATCAGCCCAAAATCATTCGCTGCCTGCTGGCTCAGAGGAACGCTGCCCACGGAACGAGTGCCGGCCTGGCTGATCATGCTGACGATCGTGTTCACTTGATTGTCCTGATAGGCCTTGATCCTTTGCTCGAAGGGATTAATGCCGCGCACCACGCGCTTGATCCATCCCTCGGCCAGTTGAGGAGCGGTCCAATCGCTCCAACCTTGAGCGTTGCCCGCGTCAGCGCAAACGGGGTTCGCCTTCGGGCGATAACGGCAGATGAAATAATTGTCAGTCAACGTGAACAGGCCTGAACCTTCTATAGCGATGTCCAGAGCACCCTCACCGGTGGCGGGTTTCGGAGCATAGATGGCCCACTGCCCGGGCGGGTTCGTCGGAGGCAGACCATCGACCGGAGGCAGCGTCCGCCACTCGAAGAGATAATTTTCCGCCTGTCCGGCGAAGTCCCCCGAATGACGAAGCGTGATCTTTTCATCGAAGGGGTTGCCGGAGGGAATGACTTTAATTTCACCCTGATAGGTCGGGCAGGTTACTTTGATGATCTCGAGCGATACCGGCTCGGCAGGGGGGGAAAGCGTGGCGTTGTTGCCGAAGGCCACGGTGGCGTATCCGGTGCCATGACTGAATCCGGCGGTGAGCGCGAGGGAGTCGAAGGAGTTCGCCGTCCGAATGACGTCCAGACCCAACTTGTTCGAATCCGCCAGCTTGTTCACGGCCGCTAGGAAGGCCACGTCATGGCTGAGCGACAGAAGGATCGCGCGGTCTCGCGAGGAGATGACGTTCATGAGCAGATAGTACTCACCCGCTGGCGGCTCAACGAACTGCCCTCGGAACTTCAGCTTCTGTGCGGTGGGATCGAAGTAGAATCTTTCACGAAGGAAGGGAGGGAGCGTCGGAAAGTAAACCTTTCCGCCTTGGGACGCGGTCACGACATCGCTCGGCGTCGCCACCAGATCAACCCCAAACTCACGGGTCGGGTCGATCAGCCGGACTAGGCTGCCTTTGCTATTGGCAATCGATTGATCATAGACGATCTCCACGCTGGTTTGGTGCGCGATGTCCGGGAGCCCAAATTTCGGCTTCACCAGGGTTTCCGCGACGCGCAGTTCGGGTGCGGCAGGCCAGTGAATGTCGTAAGTGATGTCGGTCGGGACGCCCGGAGTGCCACCGGCGCGTCTGTCGAGCCAAGGAACGTGGGCACCCGGCAAGGGAGGCTGTGCGTCGGGGAAATAGAACCCGTCCTGCACCGGATAGAAAAACCTCATGACGATATCCGCGTTTCCTCCGTCATTGCCGGCCGCGCGGGCCCAGAACGCCAGCTTCCGATCGCGCCAGTAGGGACCACTCACTCCCGAACTCTCCGAACAAAGCTGCAGGA
>JAYTTC010000746.1:0-3390 GCA_043745255.1 Verrucomicrobiales bacterium | reverse complement strand
ATCTCTCTCCAAATCAATCTCCAGAATCAGCCCTCCTCGCGGATCACGGGCCGACACGAGCTGATGGAGCATGTTCAGCAGGTTCGTTTCGGTGTCCCGAAGCTGCATATCGAGTTTCTCGACATCAAAATCGAAGTCCTCGGGGATGGGCACCACGCACTGGCCACCACCACCCTCAGCGCCCACATCGATCAGCAGCAGGAGTACCAGGAGCTGAAGGTAGCCTTCGAGAAAAACAGTGACGGGTGGCAGATTTTTCGTGTGGAAACGGTGAAAACCTGGGGCCGATGAGGCAGGGCCTTCAGAGGGGCACCACCGACGTCCAGCACTGCCCAAACTTCAAAAGGAACCGCTGCTCCAGCACTCGCCCTGAGCGGATGTTCTCCACCAGAGCGAAGGTCGTGGATCCGCTTCCCGACATCAGCGCTCCGAGAGCGCCCTGCTCACGAAGGAATTCCTGATAAAGCGCAAGGATCGGATATTTCTCCAGCGCCGGGGCTTCAAGAGAGTTGTAGAACTGAGTGGCAGCCCCGTCGAGTTTACCCGCACAGAGCAGGTCAACGACTTCTCGCGCTCTTCCGGGCCTTCCATTGAGCGCCTCTGGAAAGCGAGAAAGCTGGCGGTAGGCCCAGGGCGTGGAGATCCCGAAGCCAGGATGGATGAGCAGGAGCCCCGTTCCCGAGAGCGCCTGGAACGAGGGTACTGACTCCACTCGCTCGCCACGTCCGGTGGCAATGGCCGGCTGCGATTGTAGGAAGAACGGGACGTCCGAACCGAGATCGGCGGCCAACTCTTGAAGCTGATGCGAACTCAGCGGTCGCTGAAAAAACTCGTTCAATCCGATCAGCGTCGTGGCGGCATTTCCACTTCCCCCGCCCAGACCCGCAGCCATTGGAATTTGTTTCTCCAGGTGGATCGACAGTCCTGCGTCGAGACGGGCGGCCGCTAGGAAGGACATTGCGGCCCGGTACACCAGATTGGTTCCGTCCACTGGCAAATTGGGATCGCTGCAGGTCAACCGCAAACCCGCAGGGGCGGAATCAATCTGGATCTGATCACAGAGCGGAACCGGCTGCATCACGGTTTCCAACTCATGAAACCCATCCGGCCGACGGCCTAGGATGTTGAGAACCAAATTAACCTTGCAGGGGGAGTTCAGCTGCAGCATGGGCAAAAAAAAGGCGCCAACACTCTGATGTCGGCGCCGGTGAAAGAATTTGAATTAGCGGCCGTCGAAAACGTGGAAGCGGCTGCCCGGCGTTCCGCCGATCACGCCGCCAGAGAAGCCGAGGTCATCGTTCGCTTCGAAGATCGGGTCGGTGGGAAGACTCGGCTTATGACTGGTGGGGGGCAGCGAGTGCTCGGGAAGCTTCATCCCGCCGTACGGATACTTGGTCGTCCCAATGGCAACGTCCGGAGCGATGTATCCTTTGGGGGTAAACTTAGCGTCGTAGGAGGGTAAGGGAAAAGTGGCGATATCCCAGACACCATAGGCGGTGCGCGCAAGGCTGCGATTGAAACCCCGGATTACGCCGGTGGAGTAAGTGCTGCTGGGGCCGTCCCAGAGGGCAGTCTGCTCAATCGAGCGCTGCATCTCGTTGAGACGAGCAAACTCGGTGGCATTTCGAATACCACGTCCAAGTTTTTGTTCAGGACCCGCGCAGCCCACGACGAAAACGGAAGCCAAGGCCAGCGTTGCCGAAAGAGAAAGAAGCTTTTTCATCATAAAGAGCGGACCCAGCGTAGAAATCCATCCGTGGGATGTAAAGACCTGTTTTCCAATGAACTCACCTTCGTTTCATCGGCTGGTTTTCGGGGAACTGAACCTCAACGCCTGGCAAGGTCGCGAAGCTTCAGGTTGCGAAATCTCACCTCGTCCCCGTGATCCTGAAGAAGAATGTGCCCCGCGACCGATTTGCCGAATCCATCCACCGCCTTAAACTTGCTGCGAGCAATCCCCGCCAGAACCTCCGGGCTTCCCAACTTATAACGCAATGCAAGGGCCCCGTTGAGCCAGTGCTCCACCGTGTCCCCTTTCACCAGGATCCTCGAGCGGTTCCACTCCCCTGCGGGCTTCACCTTTGCATGCACCGGAGGAAGCACATCGTAGAAAGACGCGGTCTGGTGCAACGGCCCGGTCAGGGCGTCGGAGTGCCTCGCGTCATCAATCATCTGATATTCATGACCGATGGCGGATCCCCGCTCTTCCAAGATAAAATACTTCAGCCCGCTATTCGCTCCGGATGCCACCTTCCACTCCCATTGAAGTTCAAACTCCTGATAGCTCGCGTCGGTAATCACGTCCCCACCGCCGCCCTTGGCGGCATGAACCAGGCAACCGGCTTCCACCTTCCAACCCTGCTCCGGGAAGGACAGCTTCTTGAACCCCCTCCAGCCCTGAGTCGACTTGCCGTCGAAGAGCAGTCGCCATCCGGCGTTGGTTTCCTTGGGAGTGAGCGTGTTCTCGGCGGGGGGAAGGAAACCCACCGCGCCAAGGAGCACCATCGAGCACGCGATCACCCATGAACGAGGAAGAAGCATCAGTCCAGTAATCCTGATCCGCTGAAAATGTGCAGGAGAGAAGCCACCGAGGATCTAGTGAACTGGTTCAATGCCGAGTTGTGGACGTTACCGACGAATGGGTCGGTTTCTGAAGTTGTGGACGCTCTGGGACAGACTCGGCCTTACCGTTTCTACCGCGCTGTATTCGTGCGTTAAGGAGAGGGACGTGGCCGTATCGGCCCGGACTCGTCCGGATCGTCCGGTACGGACCTTTGTTCTTCGAACGAGATGCGTTTGCATCAACAGGTTGCTGTTTGTTCTGTCGGGATTTGCCAGCAGTTTCGCCAGCAGCGAAGGTAATCTGTGAGAATTCGCTTGAAGGGTGCCCGAGGTCTGCCACTCCTCGCGAACGGACTCTGGTCTCTTCGCCTTAGCCTCATAACCGGGAAAAGTTATGAAGCAATAATATCGATTGTATCGACGCGGTGCTAGTGGTCGCTACTAAGCCCAGGACCGCATCACCAAAAGACAACAAACCCTCGGAACCTGTGAGAAAACCGAGGCAACCCCACTCCTCAACACCAAGAATGAGTCGGAGTATCAGCCGGCCTTCAACGCACACATGGCACGGACGTATCTCGCAGCGGGCGATCCCACCGTCGGAAAGCGAACCTGGAAGCAGGTCATGGAAGCCCTCATCCGATCCAAGGAGATCCAGGCTCCGATCACTCGCGCTCGGTATGAGCAGGCGTTTCGTCAGGCCGCATTCGACTGCGTCCGAAACTTGCCTCTGCTCGAAACACGCCCCGAACACATCCTCGCCGCAATCCAGCAAGGGACTGTCTCAACCAACAGCTACCTTCGCCGCCTTCACAGCTTTGCCCTCCA
>JAYTTC010000745.1:0-3394 GCA_043745255.1 Verrucomicrobiales bacterium | reverse complement strand
CACTGCCGGTCACTCCTTCATGGGTCTCCACGATCTGACTCCCGCTCCATGCAACCCGTCTCCCATAAGGGGCTTTTTGCGCCTTCGTAGAGGGCGGACTGCTCAAAAAAGGTTGGGTCGTGAGGCGTCGCGATTCGACCGTTTTTGAGGGGGGAGCAACCTTCCTTTTTACGCGCCCAGTTGTCCCCAAAATCAACCGAAAATCTCAAAGTGTTTGAAGCTAATGGTGCCGACGGAGGGGGTCGAACCCACACACCCTTACGAGTACCAGATTTTGAGTCTAGCGCGTCTGCCAATTCCGCCACGTCGGCCCAAGTCGTCGAAAGCTACCGAGCGAACCTCACGAGTGCAAGCTGTAGAATCGGTGACCGCCAATTCGTCGCGGATGGCTATCTGGCAATCCCGGCAAGCTGAGAATTGGGAGCGCGTGATTCGGGAGGCGAAATTGCATTCGCCAGCGACTTGGACAGCCCTGTGTGACTGAAGTGGAGTGAGCGTACAGCCGCCTATACACACCGATCGATAGATCTCGGGAAAGCGTTCTCAAACTGATCTACGCGCTCGAGCATTCACAGATAGGTTCAATGGTGCTCGACGACCTGGATTCCGGACAAGTCATCGGCTCGTTCACCGCCCGTTTCAAACTTCTCATCGGCGGTGGCAACGGTGCCGAGGGATTCAGTTTTAATTTCGCGCCGGATCTTCCCGACTTGCGCTTCGGCCAGGAGGGAGCAGGCCAGGGGCTGACGGTCTCCTTCGACACCTCAAAGCCCGGATTCCGGGTCCGTCCTGTGCAGGCGCGCGCAGACGCGAATCTGCTCAATAGTCTGGCGGTGACCGTCTCGCCGCGCCCAGGAGAAAGCAACGTCGGCCGTCGACCCACCCTCCGTGTGGTGCTGGTGGACGATGCAACCCAGGTCGAGCAGAGCTCGATAAAACTCTCGATGGATGAAATTCAGGTAAATGCCATCGTGGCTAAGACTGGGAAACAAACCACTGTCACTTTCCAACCGTCGACCGAACTTGAGATCCTTTCCTCTCACAGTCTCCAGCTCGTGTTCAGTGACAACGCAGTTCCCGCTCATGTCCGGACCGAGAATTGGAGCTTCACCACAGCGCGCAGCATACAGGTCACGGGTCAGTGGAATTTCGATGAGGGCGACTTGCGAGCGACCATCGGCACCAACCTGGAATACGGAGATGGGCTAGACGGACGCATGAAGGATCACACCGCTTTCGGAACCACCCCCTCATTTGGAATTCCCGATTTGGGCGGACGACCAGCCAAGGTCATGCCATTCCCGCAGCGGTCCGGCTATTCGGTGATGGTGAGAATGACAACGAAGTGAATACCTTTTATGTGAACAGCATTCAGTTCCGAGACGGCACGATCACCCCCGACCGGGCCATCGCACTGGGTGCGGCGTCTGCTGCGGGAATTCCGCGAGTGATTCCAGGCGGCGACACCGGGGCGAGTCCGAAACTCACCAGCGGTCAGGCACAGGGCAAGATCACCGTCTCCTGGGATTCGGGGGTGTCGGGCTACGCGCTGGAAAGCACCGGAAGCCTCGCAAATCCGCAATGGACCACAGTTGCAGGAGTGGCGAACAACACCGCAGTGATCAACGCCCCAGTGGGCACGACGTTCTATCGGCTTCGTAAATAGCCTCGAGAAACGCCAAGTGTAATTGAGAGCACTCGCAGTCGCGGCCCGCATGCCCCCGCGCGGGCCGCGACTTTTTTAAACTCGTTCGTATCGGAAGATCCCAAGAGGGAGGTGCCGATACGGCCCAAATAGTTCCGGGTTATCGCCGGAACGATTTCGAAAAATCATCACTCACGAGCGTTTCCACGCGCTTCACAAACTTGGATTCATCGATCAACCGCTGCAACGTCGCCTCGTAGGCGGCGCTGTCCAAGGGCAAGTCCACGGTTTGTCCGATCAGGGAGGAGTAGAGCATTCCGTTCGCGAGCTCTACGGAGCCCAGTCCGTCGGCTCCAGGAGCAATCAGGGGTTTGCGATCCAGAATCGCGTCGATGAAGTTTTGCATCAACGTGGCGTGCTGTGCCGGAGCGTTCGTGAACGGCACCTCGACGTTCCAGTGTTCCGGCTTTCCGAACCCCGTCTTGGCGGTTCTGCTGAACTCGAGAACGTCGCTCTCAGTGCGCTGAAATGTGAGTCGATCATTTTCGAGCACCAGCCGCCCACGCGACCCGCAGATCTCGAGTCGATTCGTTCCCGGAGCCTCGCCGGTGGAAGTCACAAAGACTCCCGTGGCGCCGATGTTCCATTCAAGATAGGCCGTCACCTGATCCTCGACTTCAATCTCATGGAAACGTCCTAGCTGACAGAATGCCCGAACGCGGGCAGGACGACCAAAGAGCCAATGGAGTGTGTCCAGGTTGTGGAGGGCTTGATTCAGCAGTACGCCGCCGCCCTCTCCCTTCCAGGTGGCTCTCCATCCCCCGCTCGAGTAATAGGCTTCCGTGCGGAACCAGTCCGTATTGATCCAGTTCATTCGGATAATCTTCCCCAGCTCTCCGGAACTCATCAGCTGACGAATCTTCAGATAGCGCGGCTCGGTGCGCAGCTGGAACATAGCTCCGAAGACGAGTTCAGGTCGCTGGGCGGCAGCGGCGATCAATCGCTCCGCGTCGGCCTTGTGCGCGGAGATCGGCTTCTCAACCATCACATGGAGACCCGCGTCCAAGGCCGCGATCCCCAGCGAAGTGTGCTGAAAGTGGGGAGTCGCGATGAGGACCGCGTCCACCGCCTTCGATCGAAAGAGCTCCAAAGGATCCGAAAAGATCTTAAGAGGCCGATACGACTCAAGCTTCTCAGGGGATGGACTGCAGACCGCGACCAGTTCCCCTCGATTGACCTGGCCGAGGCGTAGGTAAGCGGCGTGGTGTTTACCGATGTTCCCCATGCCGATGAGGCCGATGCGAACGGAGTTCATGAAGCCAGAATGCCGGGGAGTTGCAAGGGAGGGCAACGGCGAACCAGCCGTTGGCCATGAATTCTGTGTTTTAGTCCTTTGCTAGGGTCACGCGTTCAGGGGAGTATCGGGGAGTCGAAAGCAGTTCACTTTTGACACCCAGAGTCCGATGTAAAAGCAGGATACGCGCATCGGTATCCAACATTCATTGTTGGCGCACAACATGTTCACCGCTAGCGAACGAACAAATCAATCGTCGGTTGTCCCCGTGACGTTCCCGCTGACCCCCATGCAGCGGGGCATGCTGTTTCATACCCTGCTCGCGCCGGAGTCGGGGGGATACATCGAGCAGATGGTGGCGGAGTTGGAGGAGGATCTAAGGATCGATCTTTTTCGTGAGATCTGGCAGCAAGCGATCGACCGCCATCCAGTCCTGAGGGCGCAATTTCGATGGG
>JAYTTC010000744.1:0-3394 GCA_043745255.1 Verrucomicrobiales bacterium | reverse complement strand
CTGAAACTGCACGGTGAGGGAACCGCTCAGCTTTTGATACTGCTGACCGAGTTTCGCCTCTTCGGTCTCTAGAGCGACGTTCTCCGGACGAAAGAGCTCCACGCGGAGTTGAGTGTCGCGATTGAAAATCTGGAAACGCTCTTTGGGAAGCTCATGGCGCAGTGGATGGGCAAGGTAGAGCTCGCAGAGATGATGTTGTCGCGGCTTGAGCTCTGGTTCCACCGACTCGACGAAGTGCAGGTAGGCTTGCTCGATCCCGGCATCTTCGGTGTTGCAGGTCATGGCGATGTGGCGTCGCGAAGATTCCTCGTCGATTGCGGCGCTCAACTCACCCCACGCGAGGATCCACGCCTCAAGCGCCTCTACCGTTCGGCTCTCGCTCGCCATTGTGTCGAGGCGATCGAAGAGAGGCTCGATCTGCTTCCAGTCGCCCAAATCAACGGTCGTGGGAACAAACCGACGAGCCCGGAATGGGACCAGCTCACCAAATGGCAATCGACTCATGTCGGAACGCTAACCAGCGGCCTTCAGCTGGGAAAGCTCAGAATGAGATCGTGCTGAAGGATGGATCTCGAAACCCTTCCCGCCATGTTGTAAGGGAGGGTCAGAATCTTTTAACCGCGGATGGCGCGATTGGGAAACGGGCGGATCACTTTTTGGTGAAGATCAACTCGTCGTCGGCAGCGGTGGCGACAATCGTTTCACCTGAACGAAATTCCCCGTCGAGAATTTTCATGGCTAGCGGATCGAGAAGCTCCTCCTGGATCGCGCGCTTGAGCGGTCGAGCTCCGAATTGTGGATCGTAGCCTTTCTTTGCCAGATGCCTTCGGGCTGCGGCATCAAGATCGAGTGAGAGATTCTGGACCGCGAGCCGCTTCATGACGTGCTCGAGCTGGATGTCCACGATCGAGGTGATTTGTTGAGCATCCAGGCTGTGGAAAACAATGATGTCATCGACTCGATTGAGAAATTCCGGTCGGAAATGCCCCCGGAGCTCAGCGCGGACGTGCTTTTCCATCTCATCCCGTTCACGCCCGGCCACCGCTCCCTCACGATAATACTCCTGAATGATTGGCGATCCAATGTTGCTGGTCATGATCACCACAGTGTTCTTGAAATCCACGGTGCGTCCCTGGCCGTCCGTAAGACGGCCATCATCCAGGACCTGCAAGAGCGTGTTGAAGACGTCCGGATGCGCTTTCTCGATCTCGTCGAAGAGGATCACGGTGTAGGGGCGACGTCGGACCGCTTCGCTGAGCTGGCCTCCTTCCTCATACCCCACGTATCCCGGAGGCGCGCCAATCAGACGGGACACGGTGTGCTTCTCCATGTATTCGCTCATATCGATCCTCACCATGGCTGCCTCGTCGTCGAAGAGAAATTCCGCAAGGGCACGGGCGAGTTCGGTTTTTCCTACCCCAGTTGGGCCGAGAAAGATGAAGGATCCGATGGGGCGGTTGGGATCCTGCAATCCGCTGCGCGCGCGTCGAACGGCATTCGAAACGGCGTGAATGGCCTCGGACTGTCCGATGACCCGCTTTTGCAGCCGGTCCTCCATCTTGACTAGTTTTTGTCGTTCGCCTTCCAGGAGTCTCGTTACCGGGATATGGGTCCAGGCGGCGACCACTTCGGCAATCTCCTCGTCCGTCACCTCCTGCTTGAGAAGCCGCGGACCGGTGCTCGCGTTCTTCTGCGCTTCCTCCATGCTGGTGAGCTTCTTCTGTAGCTCGGGCAGGCGGCCATAACGAATCTGACTCGCAGCGTTGAGGTCGCCCGTTCGCTCTGCTTTTTCGAGATCGATCTTGGTCTGTTCCAGCTGGCCATTCACGAGACTCACCGCATCAATGGCCGCTTTCTCGTTTTCCCACTGCGCTTTGAGCTTGGATGAACTCTCGCGCAGGTTGGCCAGCTCTTCCTGAAGTTTTTTCAGACGGTCCTGTGATGCCTCATCCTTCTCCTGCTTCATGGCGGTCTGCTCGATCTCCCGCTGCATGATTTGTCGATCCAGCTGGTCGAGCTCAGTGGGTTTGGAATCGAGCTCCATTCGGACTCGCGATGCCGCCTCGTCCATTAAGTCGACCGCCTTGTCGGGAAGGAAACGATCGGTGATGTAGCGCTGAGATAAGGTGGCTGCGGCAATCAGTGCCGAGTCCTGGATGCGTATTCCGTGGTGGACCTCATAGCGCTCCTTGAGGCCGCGAAGGATAGCGACGGTGTCCTCTACGCTCGGCTCGTCCACCATGACGGGTTGAAATCGGCGTTCGAGTGCGGGGTCTTTCTCGATATGTTTTCGAAACTCGTCGAGAGTGGTTGCACCGATGCAACGCAGCTCCCCGCGAGCCAGCTGGGGCTTGAGCAAATTGGCGGCGTCGGGTGAGCCTTCAGCCTTCCCCGCTCCGACGATGGTGTGCAGTTCATCGATGAACAGGATGATGCGGCCTTCGCTGGAGGTCACCTCTTTGATGAAGGCTTTGAGGCGCTCCTCGAACTCACCGAGATATTTTGCTCCGGCGATCATGGCTCCCAGATCCATCGCGATCAGCCGCTTGTTCTTCAGCGACTCCGGTACGTCTCCGCTGACAATGCGCCGGGCGAGTCCTTCGGCAATGGCCGTCTTGCCAACACCCGGCTCACCGATCAGCACTGGGTTGTTTTTGGTTCGGCGCGTGAGGACCTGCATCACTCGACGAATCTCATCGTCGCGGCCGATCACCGGATCGATCTTTCCCGACCGAGCGAGGGCGGTGAGATCGCGTCCGTACTTTTCCAGAGTCTGGAATTTCTCCTCAGGATTTTCGTCCGTGACCCGCTGATTGCCACGGATATGCAGCAGCCCCTTGAGCACCGCCTCGCGCGTGAGTCCATGGGTAAGCAGGAGTTTCTTGAGACTCTGGCCCGCTTCCGAAATGACCGCCAGAAGCAGGTGTTCCGTGCTGACATACTCATCTTTGAGTTTGGTGGCCTCGTTGGGAGCCGCGTCCAGAGCTTTCTTAAGGGAAGGACCGGCGAACAGATCGAGCGAGGTGGACCCCGCCACCTTGGGATGACGATCGACTTCCGTGGTCACAGCCTGGGTGAAGCCCGGCACCGCGACGCCGAGCTTTTGAAGCAACGGTTGAACCAAGCCGTCTCGCTGTTCCAACAAGGCTAGCAAGAGATGGTCGACGTCGAGTTCCTGATGCGAGCGTTGTTGGGCGATCTGCTGGGCGGATTCCAACGCTTCGCGGGCCTTGACTGTCATTCGATCTTTTTGCATGCGATAAAAATGCCCGGACCGGCTTGGGTGTCAAGCGGCCCTAGCAGGCCGTCGGACTTAGAATGTCGTTCCCCAGGGTGCCCGCCAGGGCTAATGTTTGGATCCAGGGTTTTCTGGGCGTCGGCCTGCTAGAACCAA
>JAYTTC010000743.1:0-3399 GCA_043745255.1 Verrucomicrobiales bacterium | reverse complement strand
GTGGATGCCCGGGGTGAGCCTGTCCCTCGGGAGCGTTTCCTGGATGTCGTCTGGGGCTATGCTGCATTTCCGACCACGCGTACCGTGGATAATCACGTGGCAAACCTCCGGGCGAAACTTGAGCCCGATCCCGCCTTGCCTCGCTGGATCAAGACGGTCCATGGAATCGGCTATCGTCTTGAGATCCCCAATTCCTGACATCCCCATGACACTCGCCCAACCCGATGTCCGCACTCTCACGGTCGAAAAGACAACGATCATGAACACACAAACCACTCGCAGCGGTTCTCGTCTCTCTCAGGATTCCAATCCACGATCCACTGTGCATCGCCGGGGTCTTACCTCCGTGACTGCGTTGATTGCCCTTCTCCTATTGTTCTCGCCGCACTTGTGTCCTGCGGCTGATGCCCTGACGGAGCTCTTTCAGAAAGGGCTGGTGGAAGAAGAGGCCAACCGCAACCTCGACGCTGCCATCAAGCTCTACGAGGAGGTGGTGAAGCAGATCGACACTCAGCGGAAGTTGGCAGCGACGGCGATTTTTCGCCTCGGCGAAACGTACAGAAAGCTAGGTCGAACGAATGACGCTGTCCTGCAGTATCGGCGGATTGTGGGGGAGTTTCCGGAGGAGGAGACGCTGGGTCGATTGAGCCGACAGAACCTCGCAGGGATCGGATCCCGAGAGGCGGGGACGGCCCTCCCGCAGCTCAGCTCAGCTGCGCGGGAGAAGTCATTGGGACTGCTTAGGGAGGAGATCAAACTCGAAGAGCAGGAAGTGGCGACCATGGAACGGATGATCAAAGACCGCCTGGCGGCGCCCTCCGCGCTCATCGGTGTTCGGCGTCGCGTGCTCCAACTCCAGCGCGAGCTGGTTGTGGCGGAAGGAACGTCCGTCGCCACCGCAGCCACAGAAGACGTCGATGCCTCAAATCCCGAATCGACGGAGATTCGTCGACTTGAAGCTCTTTTGAAAAACAGCCCCGATCTGCTCAACGCGACGGCAGGGGATCTGACTCCGCTCCAGAAAGCGGCCAGCGCGGGCCAGTTGCGGGTAGTGGAGTTTCTTCTTCAGAACGGCGCACTTCGGGATTCCGCGGGAAGCCGACAATCCGCCCCGATCCACTATGCCGCCGCCCGCGGGCACAAGAGTGTTGTGGAACTGCTCCTCAAAGCTGGCACCCCTGCCAGTCTTGAGGGCGTTTCGGGAGCCACTCCGCTCCATCTCGCCGCCGCTGCAGGGCATCGCCAGGTCGTGCAGACTCTGATCGATGCGGGGGCCAATCTGAACGCAACCCTGCGGGAGGAGCTCCCAACGGAAATTTTCGGATTTTACATTTCCAGAGGAGTAACACCCCTCTGCGTTGCGATCTCCAAAGGTAGTTCGGCCGATGTGGACGCGTTGCTCGCCGCAAAGGCCGATGTGAACGCCGCGTCAGAGGGAAGCCTAACCCCTTTCGAGGCCGCGGTTTATGGAGACAACGCGAAGCTGGTCCTACGGATGCTGGATGCCGGTGCGAATCTCGAGCCGAAGAGAGGGCGGACCGCTCCCCTCCTGCTTGCAGTATCTGCATCCCAGGAGGGAGTGGTTCGACTGTTGCTTGAGAAACGTGCCGATCCGAATACTCCCACTGCCGAGACAGCGCTTTCGCGGGCCGTAGGAGTGGGCCGACCCGCGATTCTGGAGCTACTACTCTCGTTCGGGGCCCTGCCAAACGTAGTCTCGTCTACCAATAAGCAGCCCTCGCCCCTGCAAATGGCGATCCTTCTACTGAGGGACCGACTGGTGAACCTGAATCCCCCGACCCCAACGCAGGAATTGGAGCGACGTCAGCAATGCATCGAGATTCTTCTGCGAGCGAAAGCAGATGTCGTAGCTCCTCATCCCGACGGAACGCCCTTGATCGACGCGGCGCTCGATCTGGGGGCAAAAATTCTGCGACAGCTTCTGGCTGCCGGAATGCCGGCGAACGTTCGCCTGCCTGATGGCCAAACTCCCCTCTCGCGGGCCGTGATTTCTCGCAACGCTGAACTGCTGACGGTGTTGCTCGAGTCCAAGGCAGATCCGAACCTGCGCAACGAGCACGGATGGACGGCGTTGGAAATGGCCCTCGGGGAACAGAAGCAGGAGGGGCAGCGGGTTGCGTCCGGACTTCCTACCGTGGCGAGGTTGGATCCGTCATTCTCACACTTCGGGCCAAACGGGCTGATCTCTTACGCCTCATCAGGGGCGCCAACGAAAAGGGCGGATTTGAAGGAGTTGATCTCAATCCTCATAGCGCATGGTGCCAAGAGAGATCTTACGGACTTCACCCAGATCCGGATGACACGTGATTCCATCGCGTCGGCGAAAAAGGTGTTTACGAGGGGCACAAATGATTGGAACCAATTTCAGCTCTATGACCTTCTGGCTGTGATTTACCTCGGTGTGGCCACTCCAGTAGCCCCGATCAAATCGAGCGATCAGAGAGCTCTGCAGCTTATGGCGCTTGGATCGAGATCCGGTTCAGAGTGGGGAGATCGAGGCTCGCAGGGGCCATTTCCGGATTTTGCGAGAATGCGTGTTCACCGGTCCCGAAACAATGATGGCAACTGGGAGGAGGTCCCGCTCTCTCGTCGCGCCGACGATCCCAACCTCCTGCCTCAAGACACTCTTTTGGAGTGGGGAGATGTTGTGGAGATTCCTGAGCTGGCGCATGCCGTCAACGGTGTCTGGAATGGACTCCATGCCGAAGTGACGCGGGAACTCGCGAAGGTTGAAAACCGGAGAGTTCGAGTGAACTCAGGAGGCATGGTCACCGAATTGTCGCTTCGGGTCGATGACCAGCGCACGTCTCCGAGATACTTCAACCTTTCGGACATTCTCTACCGGAACGGGGTGATTTTGAACTCTTCCGATCTCACCCGAATCCGAGTGACACGGGGTGACGGCAAAACGGTCTACGAGGTGAATCTCGAGAACCCAACTTCCGACCTCGACCTTTGGATGAAGGATGGGGACGTGGTGGAAATCCCGAACAAGAAGTAAGGGGTGTGGGGTTAGCGTGGGGAGGCCCCCCGTTCCCAGGCCGGGGGCTGCGAATAGGGGGAGAACTGAGTAGCCGCGAAAAAGCGCAGGAGACGCATAAAAGAAAAACTAGAAAACTCCTCTGGGCGCGGTTTGTTTTCGTCGGCAGCGGGTGCAATTTAAAGTGGGTGAGATCTGGCTCCTTGACGAAAGCCTTAATGGGTAGCGGCGTCTCGTGAGAGCGCCGCCAACTTCGGCATCCGCGATGTTCCGACGGAAGTAGGCTCTCGGAACAAGTTCCCTGGAGTTTGGCCATTTTTTAGCTGGACTCATTTTTGGAGCTGATGCACGCTCTGAGGCGAGATGAGCGAAGTTCGAGTTCAAGGTCGGCTATTGAG
>JAYTTC010000742.1:0-3403 GCA_043745255.1 Verrucomicrobiales bacterium | reverse complement strand
CCATCCCCGCCCCACCTCTTCGAATCTGCGACACTCCATTCTCACCCACTTTGAATCACACCCGCGGCCGAGAACCATGAAAATGGGGACTAGCCAGGTGCTTCGATGTCGCTATAGTCCGCATACGTATTTTATTTGGCTATGAATACCGTGCCCCATATTCCTGTTTTGCGACTAGGTCGAGTGTATGAAAGCCTCGACAAAATCACTGTTAACGACCATCGCTCCGGCGAGGTTCTGGCTCAGGTTTCCACCATCAACGCCGGTATCATCCGCAAGGACCTTCAGAAAATTGGTGCCGCGCGGATCGCGCTTCGTAAGTTTAAGATAGCGGAGTTGATCGAGATCAGCTTGAGGGCTGGGGAGCACTTCCTCAACAGCACGTTGCCGTTTGGGGATAGAGGGCATACCCAATCACCGCAGGACTATGTAGCCACCCTGAGTGCCACCAGTGGGCTGCCTTTCGTGATGGTGAAGCGGAATATGGTGAAAATTCATCATGCTCTCACCGAGATGACCACGGTGCTGAACGGCCTGACTCGAGGTCTGGACCTGGGCATCCTTGACACCGGATACGGCCTCATGAGCGGCTCTCCATGCAGCTTTTATCCCACCGCCCAAGCCCTGGGACTGGTGATGCCGAGCAACTCTCCGGCGGTGAACTCGCTCTGGCTTCCTGCCATCGTTTTGAAAACGCCGGTGGTAATCAAGCCGGGCAAGGAGGAGCCGTGGACACCTTACCGATTGATTCAAGCCTTTATCGCAGCGGGGGCACCCGCCGAAGCGTTCGGCTTTTACCCGACGGATCATGAGGGCGCGGGAGAGATTCTGAAGAGCTGCGGCCGAGCGCTGATCTTCGGGGATAAGAACACCACTCAGCAGTATGCCAACAACCCCGCCATCCAAGTGCACGGTCCCGGCTTTAGCAAAATTCTGATCGGTGACGACGAAATTGAAAACTGGCCGAAGTACATCGACCTGATGGTTTCCAGCATCTCGGACAACGGCGGCCGCTCCTGCATTAACGCCAGCGCGGTGGTGGTTCCCAAATATGCCAAGGAGATCGCCCAGGCGCTGGCTGAGAGGCTAGGGCCGATCGAACCCCTTGCGAACGACGACGAACAGGCTCGGTTGTCGGGGTTTGCTAATCCGAAAATGGCGGATTCCATCGATGCGGCGATCGAAACTGACTTGAAAACGCCTGGCGCAACGGACGTGACCGCCGCCTATCGCGCGGGAGCCCGGAAGGTGGTCTTCCAGGGGGGAACCTACCTTCGACCGACCGTCGTCCTGTGTGATTCCTTCGCGCACCCGCTTGCGAATCGCGAGTTTCTCTGCCCCTATGCGAGTGTGGTGCAGTCGCCGCAATCCGCGATGCTGAGCCAGATCGGACCGAGCTTGGTGGTGACCGCGATCACGCGCGACCCCGCATTCACTGAGGCTTTGCTTGAAAGCGCGCTCATCGAGCGGCTGAACCTGGGCCCCATCTCCACCATGAAGATTTCTTGGGACCAGCCGCATGAGGGGAACATGTTTGAGTTCCTCTACAAGCGGCGGTCGATCGAGCGTGCCTGATCCCTGGGCAGCCCCGGGATCTGATCCCACGGCTGAATCTCGAGTCTTGAACACCCTAACGACCCATGACGTCTGACTGTCGCGAATGACGTCTCCAACCGAAGACTTTGCCGAGCTCCCGTCCTTCGATCATGCCCCGCGCACTCGATTGATCTTCGGTGTCGGATGTGTTCAGCGTGCAGGAGAGTTGGCTCGTTCGCTCGGGGGGACGAGGGTTCTTCTGGTGACGGATCCGGGAATCGCGAAGGCCGGTCATGCCTCGCACCTTCTATCGATCCTGGAGCATCAGCAACTCAGCGTGGTGCTCTACGATCGGGTGCACGAAAATCCTAGTACCCGGGATGTCGATGATTGTCTGGAGGTGGCGAAGCACAATCGCATCGATTTAATTGTCGGATTGGGAGGCGGCAGCTCGCTCGACACCGCTAAGGGATGCAATTTTCTCCTGACGAATGGTGGACGCATGCAGGATTATCAGGGTGTTGGCAAGGCCACCCGTCCGATGCTTCCTCTCATCGCCATTCCCACCACCTCGGGCACTGGGAGTGAATGCCAATCCGCCGCGTTGATTGCCGATGAGGAGACGCATCAGAAGATGGCTTGCCTTGATCCGAAGGCAGCCGCCAGGATTGCCATTCTGGATCCAGCGCTGACCGTGTCACAGCCGCTCCGAATCACCGCCTGCACAGGTCTTGACGCCATCGCGCATGCGGTAGAGACGGCCGTGACGAACAGGCGCAATAGCATTTCCGGACTTTATTCGCGGGAGGCCTTTCATCTGTGTATCCGCTCGTTTGAGACGGTGCTCCGCGAGCCTGACGATCTGGCCGCACGGGGCCGCATGCTCCTGGGTGCCGCGCTGGCGGGATTGGCCATCGAGAACTCGATGTTGGGTGCGGCGCATTCGGCAGGCAATCCACTCACAGCCCATTTTGGGATAGCCCATGGACAAGCGGTGGGAATGCTCCTGCCTGCGGTGATCCGATACAACGCGCATGCCCCGGCGGCTGCGGCGGGTTACACTGAGCTTGCCAGGGCCGCAGGGCTCGAACCGGAAGGCGGGCTGTTGCGCGCCGTAAGCGATGCGCTTCGCGCGGCTGGCATGCCCCGTTCATTGAAGGAGTGCGGGGTGCAGTCAAAGGACCTGCCTGGGCTGGCGGCAGAGGCCTCCCGACAGTGGACCGCACACTTTAATCCACGACCGATCGGAGTGGCGGATTTTCAGGCACTCTTTGAAGAGGCGATGGAAGAACGCTAGCAGGCTGCCAGCAGCCGGACGCCAAACTAGGGATTGGTGATCTGCAGCTCGTATTGCGGCGAGAGCTTGCTGTCACGGCCCGGGGTTCCAAAACGGTTATAATCGAAGTCGAACTTGAAGTGATACTGGACGTTTTCCTGACCCCGAGCCACCGGGACCGAGCCTTCCCAACGGTTCTCAGTCTTCAGGGTTCGACGCATGGGATAGCTGTTCATTCCCACCACCACGCTGGGTGTCAATGAATGATGCTGCACCGTCTGCTGATGAGTATCCAACTCCACCTCCACGGTGTAAACACCGGCATCATTGCGGGGATAGTGGCTCGGGGTGAGGTTGGTGATCGCGGTGTTCGCACAGCCCACGACAAACAAGCCCAGCAGCGTAGTCGCCAATAGCATTCGCATCATAAAAGTTGCGCGGAGCGTGCCGAGCGCCAGGACGGTTGGCAAGTTGGATGTTCTAAGGAAGAGGCGGGCCGGGGGGGTGCGATTAAAAGTGGGTGAGAATGGAGTCTCGCCTATTCGAAGAGGTGGGACGGGGATGGGCCGATACGGCCCACGCTACAGAACT
>JAYTTC010000741.1:0-3403 GCA_043745255.1 Verrucomicrobiales bacterium | reverse complement strand
GCGATCGATTGCCGGAGCTTCGATTCATGTATCACATTCGCCGTCCAAACAGCGGGGAGGAAGGACCCTATTCGATCGATACCCTGCGAATGTGGCTTCAGGACGGCAGGGTCACGGCAGGAACTCCCGCGCGTCTGGCCTTAGGCGATGAATGGAAGCCTTTGGGTGAGTTCCCCGATTTTGCGGTTGCCGCTCAACCGCTTCCCGGTTCCGTTCCGGCATCCCTGGCCGGATTGACTCCTCCGCCCTTGCCCCCTTTCCCAGCGCCCCAAAGAATCCCAGCAGTCGCGTTTCCGAGAACCAGCGGGCTGGCGGTTGTTTCCCTGGTTCTTGGGTTGATCGGCATCTTTGGCGTGACAGGAATCGCAGGGTTCATCTGCGGCGTCGTGGCCTTGGTCCGGATTCGAAGAAGTGGCGGAGCATTGAAGGGGAGAGGCCTTGCGCTGGCTGGAATGCTTCTCGCGGTCCTTATGCTGGCATTGTTGGTCGCGGGTGTGTTTATCGCGGTGAACATGACCCGCTCGCAGCAGGGAGGTTTCCGGTATGCTCCTCCAAACGATTGTGCTTCGAATCTCTCCCAACTCGGGTATGTGATGCGAATGTATGCCAACGACCACGGTGATCTTCTGCCAGGAGCTACCAATTGGTGCGATAGCGTTCGCGAATATACCCCATCGCTCGGAGTGTACACTTGCCCCAACGCACCCTCCACTCGCAGATCAAGTTTTGCCTTCAATGCGGCGCTCAGTGGGCGAAACATCGATGATGTGAATCCTCAAACCGTCCTGCTTTTCGAGTCGGACGCGGACTGGAATGGCGCGGGGGGAAGTGAGCTTGTTCCATCCAGGACCAGCGAGAGAGGTCAAATTTTCGTGTGCTTCGCCAACGGAAGCACCCGGAAAATCTCTCGGGAAGTCTTTTCAAAACTCCGCTGGGATCCATGAAGATTCCTCCGCCACTTCCTTCTTCCGCGTCGCCTTCGGGTCGGCCGACTCCTCACGTCCGGTGGTTCAATCGAGCCATTCCCCCCTCGGATCCCCGCTGGTGTGTGATCATCAATCTATTGGCTTTTCCCGGATTGGGAACCGTGATGGCCCGTCGAAGGGGGGGGTATCCTCAAGCGACCCTCATGGTGATCGGTTTCGGGCTCGCGGTAATTTTCATGATTTCGTTGATGAGAGAGCAGGTGCAGCAACTCTTCTCAGCTCATCCCAAGGCTTCCGTGAGCACGGACGGTTACGCCTGGATGGGATGGTGGGGATTCGGGCTCTGCGGAGTATCGTGGATTTGGGGGGCGTACTCTAGTTGGTGCATCTGGAAGGACGCAGAAACCGCTCGACGCCAGTGAGCGGAGTGCAATCTGAGAAGTCGTTGTAGGTCGTGTGCGGGCGCGATCAAAAGCAGGTGAGATCTTCATCCCTAGCTGGACTTACGTCCCGTGAGGAAAAGTCGGACAGGATCCTAGGATTGTCTTTCTCGTTCAACGAACCACAGTCAGCGGCATGAGCAAACTCAACCCACTCCAGATTCAAAACGCGCTTCAGTCCCTCCCCGGGTGGAGTCGCAAACGTTCCGCAATTCGCCGGGTCTTCGAATTCAAAGACTTCGTGGTTGCCATTCGGTTTGTGAAAGCGGTTGCGATACTGGCCGAGAAAGCCCGCCACCATCCGGACATCGACATTCGATGGAACCGCGTCACGCTGAGTCTCACCACTCATGATGAAGGGGGTCTAACACTGAAAGACATTCAACTAGCCGGAAAATGCGACCGGTTGGCGGAATAAGGAACTGCGCCGAGACCGCGATGAACTCCCAGCTTATTTCTGTTTCCAGTTGTACAGCTGAGTGCCCGCCGGGGGGCCATCGAGCAGCGGCGTGGTTCGTCCTAAGAGGTAGTGGTCAAAGAAGGCTCTCGTGTAGCGAAGAATGAGAGCGGTCGTCTGGAAATTGAACGGAGTCGGTTTGTCGATTAAGCGGACGTCGCTGAAGTTCCCGTGATCCGAATCCGTGATCTGAAAGAAATAGGCGTCCTTGGATGCGCGGTTCACTAAATCGATTGCGGGGAGCGGCCAATCAGGGGTGGGGGGTCTCATCGAATGGATGCAAAGGAACGGCTTACTGAGGCCGTTGAGGGTCACGTCCGCAGCGGACCAGAACGCTGCATCATAGAGCACGGCCGCTTTCACCCTCGTATCCGCGCGACTGACATCTGCCATCACGGCGCCTCCGAAGGACCATCCGAAAACACCAATCCTCTGGAGATCCAGCCGACCTCCAAATCTTGAATCCGATTGATCTAGTCGCTCCAGCTCATCGAGCAGAAAGCGGGTATCCAGGACGCTGAAATCATGCAGGCCAGTGCTAAGCTTAGTGTGATCGTAGTCCGATTGAGGATCGTAGACGGCGAGTGTTCCGTTCGGAAGATAGCTGAACCACGCGTCGTAGTAGTCCGCAGAGACCACCACGTATCCATAACTGGCCAGCTCGGTCATCTTGTGAATGTTGTCTCGGCGAAAATACTCACCCCCATGGCCGTAAACTAGAATGGGAAAACGGTCTTTGCCTTCGAGCAGGGGCAGCCCGGGCAGGGCATGACTGACCAGATTCGTCGGCACTTCCGTAGCGCGAGGAGTGGTGAGGAATTGCTTTCCAAAGAGCACGGTGAGCCCTCGGGGAGTTCCTGTGTCCCAGATGGGCTCAAAGTAGGGCTCCGGGGGTCGCCAGGAGGCGGGTGAGGCGGGATAGAAGATACTCACCATGAACTCTCGATTCGTCCCGGACGCGGTGGAGTTTCGCGTGGCGCTCGAAAAGAGCTTGGAAACCGTTCCGACCAGGTAGGGTCCGGTCGGTTTGGGAAGCGCCGTGGGGCAAATATTAGTCACCGCCCGAAAGAAGCAGGCTGTGTTCTTCGAGGGAGAAGTAAATTGCGTCGCCGCTGCGCTGCCGTTGGTATGCAGCACAGAATGAGTGACCTGCCAGTGAATGAGGTCGGAGGAGCTCTCGAGCCAAAAAATGTCGAAGAAGGGCTGGAAATCCGGGTCCGGGTCTCCCTCAAGGTAGATGACGATCTGACCCGGATCCCCAGTTCGTACGGAGAGGATTTGATGCGGCTTGCTTTGCCCGTAGCTCGAAGTGGACGACGAAAAGCCCAGAAGGCTGGCTACTGACGCTAATAGCCAGATACGTAAACTATAGAGACAAAACGAGCGCAAAGTTGCCCTTACATAGTCCAGGTTAGTCTCGATAGCAAATTTCGTTTCGCTAAAGCTTGAGTCCTCGGGTGGGGTTCAAGCGGAGGAGCTGTCAAAAGAGAATTTCTACGGGCCAAAAGCCCAATGCCATCCCAGCTTGGGCCATCGGCTCCGGTTTTCGGCCGCATCTCGCGACTTCGGGGAGCAAAATG
>JAYTTC010000740.1:0-3404 GCA_043745255.1 Verrucomicrobiales bacterium | reverse complement strand
AAGAAGTCATGGAGCGAAATCACAAGAAAAAGGACTACGACATCGTGGTTCCACTCGAACTCCTGCGCCGAGCGGAAAGGACCAAGCAGATCTTCAGCGTGGTCCTGGGCTCGATCGCGGCCATCTCGCTCCTGGTCGGTGGGATCGGGATCATGAACATCATGCTGGCGAGCGTCACGGAACGTACCCGGGAAATCGGAATCCGCCGCGCCCTGGGAGCCAGGCGACGTGACATCATCCTCCAATTTCTGACCGAGACCGTGATGCTCTCCGGAGCCGGCGGGATTCTGGGTGTGGTGGTTGGGGTATTCATCCCGCTGCTGGTGACTCACTTCGCTGGAATGAAAACTATCGTGGAGCTTTGGTCTCCGGTGCTGGCGTTCACGATTTCCGGACTGGTCGGAGTCATCTTCGGACTCTATCCGGCTTTGAGGGCCGCACGGATGGACCCCGTTGAGGCGCTTCGCCATGAATGAATCGTCGCGAAGCCAGTGGGGCCGGTTTTTAGCCGCGAAAAATCGCAAAGAGCGCAAAAAAGACGAGGACACTATAGCGGCTGACTGTTTTACATCGGAGACCCGTGGTAGCAGGGTGTGATGAAGAGTGGGTGAGAATGGAGTCTCGCCTATTCGAAGAGGTGGGACGGGGATGGGCCGATACGGCCCACGCTACAGAACTACAGCTGGCGTGCCCTCGCATGGTTTCCATCTTCTGTAGTGTCGTCCGTATCGGACGATCGGGGCGGGGGATGGGCCGATACGGCCCACACTACAGAACTACAGCCCTTTCAGAGCCCCGGTCTTTTTTGCGTATTGTGCGCCTTTTCGCGGCTAAGCCCGGCCCCGCCCGTTTTCGATCCGAGGAGGAGCGTTTACCGCGGATTGCGCGGAGGACGCGGAGGGGAGAGGGAACAGGTTCCGAGAACCTGCTTCTGTCGGGACATCGCGCCCGTTGAAGTGGGCGGCCCCCTCACTCAGCGACCCATTCAGGCTTTCTCCAAGGATCCAGATCTCACCCGCTTTTAATGGCGCCCCTGAGAGCAGTCCCTCTAAATTTCCACTTGCATGCCCAGTTCGACGACCCGATTGGCGGGGAGTCGGAAGAATGCGGTGGCCTGCTGAGCGTTGCGGGACATAAAGGCAAACAGTCGCTCCCGCCAGAACGGCATCGACGCTCCCTTAGTGGGAAGGATGGTTTCGCGGCCGAGGAAGAAGGTGGTCTCCATCGGATTGAAGACCAGACCTTTTTCCGAGCACCGCTCGAGTATGTGCTGCACATTGGGCTCCTCCATGAAGCCGTAGTGTGCCGTGACCTGATAGAAGCCCTCGGTGAGAGGTGTGACCTCCAATCGTTGAGACGAAGGGACGTGAGCCGCGTCCTCAGTAGCGATGTGCAGCAATACCGTCCGCTGGTGAATGATCTTGTTGTGCTTGAGATTGTGCAGCAGCGCTTGAGGCGTACCGGCGGAGTTGCCGTAGAGAAATACAGCCGTTCCGCGTACCCGGATGGGTGGGTTCATCTTCACATCCTCAAGAAACATGTCGATCGGGATGGAGCCGCTGCTCACCTTCTCATACACGAGTTGGCGCCCGCGCTTCCAGGTCGACATGAGCAGATAGGCCAGGCCGCCGATCAGTAACGGAAACCAGCCTCCCTCGAAGAACTTAACCGCGTTGCCGAAGAGGAACGCGCCTTCAATCATCACGAAGATCGAGGTGAAGAAGAGCACGCGGGGCAGGCTCCAGCCCCAGAGTCGACGGGCAGCGAAACCAAACAGGATGCTGGTGATCATCATGGTCAGAGTGACCGCGATACCGTAGGCAGCCGCAAGCGCGTCGGAGGATCGGAAACCGAGGACGAGTCCAATGCAGGCGATCATCAACGCCCAGTTCATGGGCGGAATGTAAATCTGGCCTCTTTCCGTGGAGGAAGTGTGCTGAATGTTCAGACGCGGAATGTAGCCTAGCTGAATGCCGTGCATGGTCAGCGAGAACGCACCGGAAATGAGGGCCTGGGAGGCAATCACAGCGGCCAACGTGCTCAGGATCACCATAGGGTAGAGCGCCCACTCCGGAGCCAGGTTGTAGAAGGGATTCGCCTTCGCTTCCGGTCTCACCATCAATAGTGCCCCCTGACCTAGGTAATTAAGAATCAGTCCGGGAAAGACCGCGAAGTACCAAGCGCGTCGAATGGCGGTCAGTCCGAAATGGCCCATGTCCGCATAGAGCGCCTCCGCTCCCGTCACTGCAAGGAAGACCGAGCCCAGCACGAGAAATGATCTCATGCCGCCCTGGTAGAGAAACTTCAACCCCCACCAGGGATTGAGCGAATGCATGATCTGGGGTGCCTGAAGAATGCCGTGAATGCCGAGCACAGCCAAGGTGACGAACCAGACGACCATGACCGGTCCGAAAATTTTACCCACATTGCCGGTGCCGATGTGTTGAAAGGAAAAAAGCCCGACTAAAATCACCACTGCCATGGGGACGACATAGTGTTGAAAGCTGGACGTCGCGACGTTCAATCCTTCGATGGCCCCCAAGACGGTCACGGCAGGAGTGATGATTCCGTCGCCATACAACAGTGCTGCTCCAAAGACCCCCAGGACGATCAGGGGTCCACCAGCCTGGTTGATGCGATTTCCCACCGCCAACGACAGCAGAGCCAGAATTCCTCCTTCACCTTGATTGCTGGCCCGCATGACCGCTCCCAGGTATTTCACGCACACGATCAGGACGAGCGACCAAATGATCAGGGAGAGTACACCTAGCAGGTTCTCCTGAGTGAGGGAAACCGCGTGATGGCCATTGAAGCATTCTCTGAATGCATAAAGGGGGCTGGTGCCGATATCGCCGTAAACAACACCCAGGGCGCCTAGAACTAGTCCTATCCGAGGGCGAGAACACGTCTCGTGCTTGGTCATACATTACGAGTCATCAACGCAGGCCTAAGCCATACCCTCTGAGCATCGCCTGTCCTCGACCCGTTCCGGGTACGAACAAAAACAGGCAAGCTGGATCAGGGGAAATCCCGGAACCTTGCGAATGCAAGGAACTTGAAGATCGCCCTTCCAATTGCCGACGAGGTTAGCTGACGGGCTAGGCCTTGAAAGTGGCCTCAGCGAAACTTCGCTGTTCGCCCCGGCTCCGGTATCTGCCGAAGCATTGGGTTCCCCGTATTGCCAGGTCGAGCGCCAGGTCAATTTAGGCTGCGTTAAAACCGTGGCGTAGCAATCGGGTATTGCACGGGTTTTGTCAAACTCCCTTTGTGTTGCTCCGCACCCGGTTTTAGTGAAATCGGGCACAGGGTGTGATTCAAAGTGGGTGAGAATGGAGTGTCGCAGATTCGAAGAGGTGGGGCGGGGAGGGGCCGATACGGCCCACACTACAGAAGACAACCACCGC
>JAYTTC010000739.1:0-12758 GCA_043745255.1 Verrucomicrobiales bacterium | reverse complement strand
CTTAACCGGGTGGGCTGGGTTTTGGAATCGATTGGAGAAACAGATCAAACCGATCGCGGAGTGGACTCGCACGACGCTTACCGATGGGATCGCTTGGGTGCGGAAACTTTTTGGGAATACCAAGCCTAGGGAATCAGAGCGCGTCCGATTCGACTGGCTTTCGCCTGCGGAAACCATGTTTTACCTAGCCATCCTGGTCGGCTGCGGGGCATTCGGAGTGTTGCTGACTCGGTGGTGGCGGACCCGGATCGCGCTCGTGGCCACGCCAAGTGTCACCAGTCGAATCGAATCGACACCGGATTTGCGACGAGAGGAAGTCCTCGCCAGTCAGTTGCCGGAGGAGGAATGGTGGAAGCTGGGAGGGGATCTGCTTTCACGAGGAGAGCTTCGCCTCGCCATGCGGGCTTACTTTCTTTCCAGCCTCGCCCATCTGGCGACCCGCAACCTAGTCACAGTGACTCCCTTCAAATCGAACCGAGACTATCGGAGCGAGCTGTCGCGGCGTGGGCACGCGCTGCCATCGATGCGTTTCCTTTTCGATGAGAACGTAGGCGCGTTCGAGAGAGTTTGGTACGGGCGCTATTCGGTGGAGTCGCCGGAAGTGGAGGCCTTCGCGAAGAGAGTGCAGCGCATTCAAAAAGGAGACGCGTGATGCGACGTGCCGCACCCTGGATTCTGGTCTTGCTGTCCATGGCCGCGCTGCTTGCGGTGACTCGTCTCTTTCAAATGCGTTTTGCCGCAGGCGATATCTATCCGGTGTATTCTTCGATGCGCAGCGATCCGTTAGGAACCAAGGGGCTCTATGAAAGCTTGGAAAATCTTCCTTCGCTGGAGGTGACGCGGCATTTTCGATCGATCCATCGGCTGCCTGCTGGCCGCAACACGACGCTGTTGATCCTGGGACTTCCCGCGCGGGAGCTCAATGGGAGCAACGAGGAGATTCAAGCCCTTGAAAGTTTTATGCGCTTGGGGGGTCGATTGGTCATTTCCCTCAACTCTGAAAGTCTCACCTTCCAGAGCACCCGTTCTAAAGGGACCAACGCGGTACCCCCGCCGACAAGTCAGTCGGCGGCTCCGCCCGGCTCATCGAACTGGACGACCGTTGGCAATTTAAGCTCCAGGAAGAAGCCTTGAGCCGAGAAGGAGCGAACCCGAAGCAGATCGAATCGGTTGCGGCGAATCCAGGACAGAAGCCTGATCGTCTCGCTTGGCACAGCTCGGGTTTCTTCGTGAGACCGGAGGCACCGTGGCGTGCGGTTTACCGACGAGGAACAAACGCGGTGGTCATGGAGCGTTCTTGGGGGGCAGGAACGCTCGTGCTGGCCACGGATACATTTCCATTGAGCAATGAGGCTCTTCGTCACCAGCGATCGTCTGCCTGGCTGTCTTGGGTGGTTGGGCCGTCTAGGAAAGTGGTCTTTGACGAGACCCACCTGGGGGTTCGGGAGCAGTCGGGATTCGCCGCCCTGGCGAGAGAGTATCACTTGCAACTCTTCGCGGGCTGCCTTGCCGTGCTTGCGGGGCTTTTCATTTGGCGAGGGGCAACCAGCTTCGCGCCGCCCACTGCGGATTTGAGGGAGCGCGGAGAACGCATCATTGGCCGTGATGCGGCCGACGGATTCGTTAGTCTTCTTCGTCGCCACGTGGCGCCTCAGGAACTTCTCGAGCTTTGCCTGCAGGAATGGAAGCGATCTCGGCATGGCGGTCGCTCGCTCTCGTCTGCCAGGCTGAAGGCCGTGCAGGCCGTGGTGGATCGCGAAAATGCGAAACAATCCGCTCAAAAAGACCCTGTCTCGGCCTACCGGGAGATTGCTCGCGTCGTGTCGCCATCGACCCAGCGTCTCGCAGAGAAGACAACCCTTTCATGACAACTGATCGACTCAAAGAGGTCCTGACGCTGGCTCGCCAGGAAGTGGGGAAAGTAATCATCGGTCAATCCCAGGTGATCGACCGCGCGCTGATCGTCATCTTCACGGGACAACACGCCCTGATCGAGGGTGTTCCTGGAGTGGCGAAGACCCTTCTGGTAAGAACATTGGCGCGCGTGCTTGGCTGCCCGTTCTCGCGCATCCAATTCACGCCCGACTTGATGCCGACCGATATCACGGGAACCAATGTTTTCAACCTGCAGAAGAACGAGTTTAGCCTGATTCGAGGGCCTATTTTCACCTCCTTTTTACTCGCAGATGAGGTCAATCGAGCCCCTGCCAAGACTCAATCCGCACTGCTGCAGGCTATGCAAGAGCGCACTGTGACCATCGACCGGGAAACTCATCTTCTTCCCTCCAACTTCACCGTTTTCGCCACCCAGAATCCTATCGAATACGAAGGAACTTATCCGCTCCCTGAGGCTCAAAAGGATCGCTTCATGTTAAAGATCACCATGAGTTCTCCGGATCGAGAAGAAGAGCTGTCTCTCGCTCAGCGGATGCTTGGTTCGAGTTCTCCGGAAGCAACATTGGAGAGCGGAGTTGTTCAACCGGTGTTGAGTTTGGAAGAGTTGGTGGGACTGCGCCAACAGCTCCAGCAGATTACGGTGAGGGAGGAGTTGGTGGGCTATCTGGTGGATGTGGTTCGGGCCACGCGTCATCACGAGAGCGTCCTCGTCGGCGCGGGTCCACGTGCGACTCAGAGTCTGCTCCTGGCGTGTCGAGCAGCAGCGGCCGTTGCAGGCCGGGATTTCGTCACTCCTGACGATGTGAAGGAGATGGCCAAACCGGTGCTGGAGCACCGGCTGATTCTGCGGCCTGAGTTTGAAATCGAAGGCCTTTCGGGCGGAGAGGTGATCGATCGACTGTTGCAGGACGTTGCAGTCCCGCGTTAGGCATCTCAACACACATGATTTCGCCTTCATCACGTCTGCTTTACTGGTTTGCTTGGGTCGCGCTCCCCGCGTCGCTGCTGGTTGTTATCGATCCCGAGTGGCTGGGGGCTGCCCTGGCGCTACTCAGCGCGCTGGCGGCGGTTCTGGTGGTCGACGCGGTTCGAGTGATCGGTCGGTTCCAAGGCGTTTCGCTGGAGCTGCCAAAGGTGGTGCGATGTACCCAGGGCAGGCGGGCACTACTTCCGGTCCGCTTGCAACTGGGCGTGTTCCCACTCCGCAAGGTGAGGGTGGCTATCGCTTTGCCGGAAGGGGCGGAGTCGCTCGTCGAAGAGCTTTGGGCGGGGTTTCCCCCCGGAGTAACGGCGATTTGTTTCGATTGGAGCTTCGAGCCCTCTCAACGCGGGCGGTCAGCGATTGGGAACGCGCGACTCGGCATGGTCTCTCCGCTGGGGCTATGGGAGTATCGGGTAGAGTTGTCCACGGACGCGGAGCTAAGAGTGTATCCCAGTCTCAGGCAGGATCGAAGGGCGCTGGCAGCGCTGTTTCTTAATCGAGGCACGGTAGGCATTCACGCGCGTCGTCAGCTGGGCCAGGGACGGGAGTTTGAGAAGCTGAGGGAATACGTGCCTGGGGATGGATTCCAGGAGATCCATTGGAAAGCCACTGCCAAGCGCGGCTACCCGGTCACCAAGGTGTTTCAGTTGGAGCGGACGCAGGAGATTTACGTGGTGATCGACTGCTCACGTCTCAGTGCGCGTCCTGTGCGGGGCGGCGTTGGGGAGGCGGCGATTGAACGGTTTATCGCGGCTGCGATGGTGCTCGGCCAGGCGGCCCAACATCAGGGAGATCTATTTGGGATGGTGGTGGTCAGTGATCGTGTGGAGCGCTTTGTTCGCGCGGGCACTGGCATGGCTCACTTTCATGTCTGTCGCGATGCGCTGTTTCAACTGCAAACGCGCGATGTCAGTCCGGATTTTGACGAGTTGGCAACCTTTCTCCGGACCCGATTGCGTCGACGCGCATTGCTGCTGTATTTGACGGCGTTAGATGATCCGATCCTCGCCGAGGCGTTTTTGCGGCATGCAGAGTGGGTCTCTCAGCATCATCTGATGTGGGTCTGCATGTTGAAGGCTCCGGGGGTGCGGCCGATCTTCGACCCTGAAGACGTCCAGACCGTGGAGGATGTATATGAGAGACTGGGCGGACACCTCCGATGGCAGAAGTTGCGTGAGCAAACTCGGGTTTTGCGGCGACATGGGGTTGAGATGAAGCTGGTGGATCCGTCCTCCCTCAGCCTTGAACTGGTCAGCCGATACACGTCTGTGAAGCAGCGCCAGGCATTGTGATCATCGATCTCCCCAAGTTCATGGAGTCCGAGAGGCCCTGCTGGACCGAGTTGGAAGGCATGCTCACCTCGATCGAGCATGCACCCGGCTCACGGCTGAGCTTCGGGAGCCTTCAACGGTTTCACTATCTCTACGAACGTACCGCTGCTGATCTCGCTCGGCTCGTGACCTTTTCATCGGAGCCTGAGTTGCGGCGGTACCTCGAGAGTCTGGTGGCCAGGGCCTATGGAGAGGTCCATGAAACGCGGCGGCAGAGTAGAAGTCTGGGGATATTCACCTGGTTCTTCGGCACGCTGCCTCAAACCTTTCGACGTCACTTGCTCGCGTTCTGGCTTGCGCTAGCCGTGACGGTCGCGGGCGCGGTGTTTGGCGGGATGGCGGTTGCGTTTGACCTGGAAGCCAAGGAGGCGCTGCTGCCGGAGATGTTTGCCAATCATCAATCCGATCCGCGTGACCGCGTGGCGAAAGAGGAAGGCCGGGTGGGAGAAACGGGGACTCCGAAAGTGACCGACTCCCCGACTCGAATGATCGCCTTCTCTGCTTTTCTGATGCAAAACAACATCAGCGTTTCCATCAAGACCCTGGCATTCGGACTCACCTTCGGATTTGGGACGCTAGTGACACTCCTCCATAACGGTGTGGTGCTGGGGGTCGTCGCTACGGACTATATTCTGGCTGGCGAGACGGTGTTCTTGCTCGGTTGGCTCCTTCCACATGGAGTGATTGAAATTCCAGCAATTTTGATCAGTGCCCAGGCGGGCTTGGTTTTGGCGAACGCATTGATCGGCTGGGGGAGTCGAGATCGTTTGCGGGGGAGGCTTCGGAGAGTTGGCGGCGATCTCGCCACCTTGATCGGTGGTGTAGCGCTGCTGCTAGTGTGGGCAGGTTTGATCGAAGCGTTCTTTTCCCAGTTTCACGAACCGGTTGTGCCGTATGGAGCGAAAATCGCTTTTGGAGTGTGCGAGCTGATGCTTTTTGTCGCCTTCCTCATCCGGGGAGGAGCCGCTCGAGAAGGGGCTGCTCAGGTTCCAAGGCCGAAAGGAGGCGGTTGAAGTTGTGCGCAGATCTGTGCTCCAAATTAGGACCCCAGAGGGGATCGTTTTCTCTCAAGACTTAGGGGGACCCACAGCCCGCTTCTTGGCCTGGCTCATCGATCTGCTGATAGTGGTCGCTCTCATCTATGCGGCCAATATAGCTGTCGGTGTGTTGGGTTGGCTGAGTTCAGAGCTCGCTCAGGCGCTATCCTTGGTGGCGGTGTTCGCGTTGAACACGGGGTACAAGATCTTGGCGGAGTGGTTCTGGCGCGGACAGACCGTGGGTAAGCGCGTGATGAGGTTGCGAGTCATGGATGCGGAGGGGATGCGACTTCAGTTCAGCCAAGTGGTGCTGAGAAATTTGCTCCGGTTTGCGGACCTGCTTCCCATCGCGTATTTGGTGGGAGGAGTGGCGATGCTCATCAACCCCCGTGCGCAGCGATTAGGTGATCTCGCCGCAGGGACAGTCGTGGTGCGGATCCCGAAAATCAGGGAACCGGATATCGACCAGCTGTTCTCCGGTAAGTTCAACTCCCTTCGTCATCACCCGCATTTAGTGGCCCGGCTTCGCCAGCAAATTTCATCCGAGGAGGCCTCGATGGCTTTTCGAGCACTGATGCGACGAGAAGAGTTTGAGCCAGGGGAACGGGTTCGCCTCTTCGCGGATTTAGCTGAGCATTTTCGCCATCGGGTCAAGTTTCCGGCCGAGGCGCTAGATGGAATCACCGATGAGCAATATGTCCGGAACCTTGTGGACGTTCTTTATCGCACTCAGCAGCCTGTCGCAGAATGCCGTCCGACTCTATAACTCCAAAGATGATGATCGGGTGCTATTAAAAGTGGGTGAGATCTCTAGCAGGCCGGCACCCAGAAAACCCTGGAACCCATCGATACCATAGGGACGCGCACCCTGTGGAAGGATGTTCTACGTTCGACGGCCTGCTAGGCTAACGCCCGACAAGCTGATAGGTTTTCCGAATGAAAGACGGCGAGCTGGTGGCAAAGAGTATTCGGAACGGTGAGTGGATTGAGGTGGTCTGGCGCAATCGCAAGATCACGGAACTGGCACCGACCTCGGATCATCCTGGCGAGGACGTCTGGGTGGCACCGCCTTTGGTGGACCTCCAGATCAATGGTTACGGAGGCGTGGATTTCCAATCGGAGCGTTTGACCTCGGAAGATCTGCTTAGTGCGGTGCGGGGGTTGCGATCTGCGGGTTGCACCCGATTCCTTCTCACTTTGGTCACGGACGAGTGGTCGCGGCTGGTCTCCCGTTTGCAACATCTCCATCGCATGCGCGAGGCCTCAGCCGAGCTCCGAGCCGCCATCTCAGGATGGCATATCGAAGGCCCATTTCTGTCGGCCCAACCTGGATTTCATGGTGCCCACAATCCGACCCTCATGCGCGATCCGAGCGCCGCGCTCATCAGTGAGCTGCGCGAGGCGGTCCCGGGAGATCCGCTGATGATCACCCTCGCTCCGGAACGTGAGGGTTCGCTGGAGGCGATTCGGAAAGCGGTCTCACTGGGGATCCGCGTGAGCTTGGGACATACGGACGTTTCAGCAGATCGCCTTCTGGAAGCCGTTCGTGCGGGAGCCTCCGACTTCACGCACTTGGGCAATGGTTGCCCGCAGACCTTGGATCGGCATGACAATATTTTCTGGCGCGTGCTGAACCAGCCAGGATTGCGTGTTGGGTTGATCCCGGATGGCATTCATGTGTCGCCTGGTTTCTTCAAGATTGTGCATCGAGTGGTTCCTGCCGGAAATATCGTCTACGTGTCGGACGCGATGTCGGCTGCGGGCGCGCCGCCGGGGCGATATCGATTGGGCGCGATGGAGCTTGAGGTGGGAGAGGACCAAATCGTGAGGAAGCCCGGATCCGCCTTGTTTGCTGGATCGGCGCTGCGACCCGTCGACGGGGTATTCCGCGCGGCGCGCATGCTGGAGGGGAGGTGGCAGGATGCTTGGCTGAGATTCTCGGACATTCCAGTCACGCTCATGGGCTTGGAGGTGGGCCTAAGGATCGGTGCGCCGGCTGACTTCTGCCTTGTGACGACTACAGCCATGAACGAGTTGGAGAGCCTCCGGACCGTCGTCGATGGGAACTGAACCCGATCAGAGTACGACTTCAGTGCCGATCCCGGCATCGGTGAAGATTTCCAGCAGAACACTGTGAGGGATACGACCGTCCACGAAGGATACTTTGTCGACGCCCGCCCGGATGGCCGTGACAGCACTCTCGACCTTGGGAATCATTCCCTTATCCACCACTCCGGCGCGACGCAGTTCGGGTACATCGGCGATTTGGAGGTGGGTAATCAAGGTGGTCGGGTCGGTCGGGTCGCGCATGAGACCAGGAACATCACTCATGAAGACAAGGCGTTTGGCGTTCAGCGCGATCGCCGCCTGGGCTGCGGCTACGTCGGCGTTGCAGTTGTAGATGTGCCCATCCTCTCCACGTGCGGTCGGGCTGATCACCGGAACCAGGCCCTGCTCGATGCATTCAAGCAGAGGCTTGGTGTTCACTTCAACCACCTCTCCAACATAGCCGATATCCAAAGTCTCACCGGCTGGCCCTTGTAGGGTCATCTTCTTGCAACGGAAGATTTCGGTTCCGGCAAACCCTCGAGCGCGCCCTCCGAGAGAGTTGATAGTGGCGACGATCTCGGGATTGATTTCGCGCGAGAGAACTTGGTCGACTACTTGAACCGTGGCTGCATCGGTCACTCGCTGACCTTGAATGAAGCTGGCCTTGAGTCCGGCGATTTCCATGGATCGAGTGATCGCTTTGCCTCCGCCATGCACAACCACCGGATTAATCTCCACAGCTTCGAGGAAGACAATATCGCGTGCCACGCCGTTCCGCACAGCGGGATCAGGCGAATCCATGAAACTGCCTCCATATTTGACAACGAAGGTGGCCCCGCTGAATTTTTGAATATAGGGGAGTGCTTCCAGCAGCATCGCCGCCTTCGAGATGAGGTCTTGCATGGGAAGAGTAAGAGTGGAGTGAGCTTCAGCCGCCGAGAGATGTGGGATCCGAGACGTCACCCTTGTTGAAATCGACGTATTCCTCAGTGAGGTCTGCTGCGTACATGAGAGCCTTGGAGTGGCCGAGGTTCAATCGGATGTGCAGATCGAACTCTCTTGGAGCCACCGCCACGCACAGATCTTTGAATTTTGCCTTGGTCGGCTGACCGCGTCGGAGTGACCACAGGACGTTGCGGTCTCCCGGAGCGCTATATCCGATATCCACCTTGTCCTCCACGACCTTTGCAGCGCTGTAGCCCAAGGCATCGATGATGCGTCCCCAGTTCGGGTCTCCTCCATGCCAGCTGGTTTTTACCAATGCGCTGTTCGCCACTGCTCGAGCGGCAGCATCGGCATCATTGAACGTGTTTGCTCCTTCCACCCGCACTGTCACAAAGCGTGAAACTCCTTCACCGTCGCGGACGATTTTCTGCGCCAGCGTCAGGCAGACATGATTCAGCGCGGCCTGGAATGAGCTGTTCGATTTTAAGGCAAGGTCGGCAGCTTTGATCTTTCGGTTTCCCGCGCAGCCGTTGGCGAGCACCAGCACGGTATCGTTGGTGCTCATATCACCGTCCACGGTGATTCGATTGAAGCTGTGGGCGACCGCGTCGTGGAGCGCGGTTTGAAGCGCTTTGGGATGGATGCACGCGTCGGTGGTAATGAAGCAGAGCATCGTTGCATGGAGGCCTTGCGGCTGGGCGGCTGGGCGAGCTCCCGTGACGGACATACCGGGTTGGATCATCCCGGCCCCCTTGCAGATCCCGCCAATCCGCACCTTGCGGCCGTCCAGGGTGAACTCCACGGCGACCTCCTTCGGCTTGGTGTCACTGGTCATGATCGCTTCAGCGGCCTGTGTCGCGTGATCGATCGATCTCCCCAAGGCTTGGGCCGCGGCGAGAATCCCCGAGCGGACATTCGCCATCGGTAGATGCACTCCGATTCGGCCCGTTGAGCCGACGAACACCTGGGGGTCGGGGATGTTCAGCGCCTGGGCAGTGATCCTGGTCATGGCCAGCGCGTCGCGGGTTCCCTGGCGTCCGGTGCACGCATTCGCATTTCCGGAGTTCACCACCACCGCCTGGGCCACGCCCTTCTTCACGCGGGCGGCGCAGACCTTCACGGGGGCGGCGCAAATCTGGTTCGTGGTGAACATCCCCGCGACCGATGCGGGAGTCTCGGAAACGATCAGAGCAAGGTCTCTCTTTTTCCCCTTGTTGGAGCCCTTGCCGGTTCCGAGGCGTTTGATATCGCAGAAGACGCCGGAGGCGAGAAAGCCGGAAGCGGCCACCACTGAGCCGGGCACCGGCGTGAGTTTTGGTTTCATCGATAGTATTGCCCGCAACCCGTGAGGCGTGCGGAACGCCATTGCACTTTCTGCCGGAAAATTTGCAATGGAAAATGCGCTTAGAGAAGTCCCGTGGTCTCGGGGAATCCGCATCGAATGTTCATGCTTTGCACAGCCTGACCGCTAGCGCCTTTGACAATATTATCCTCGGCACTCATCACCAGGAGGCGCCCGGTGCGCAGGTCGAGACGCCAGGCGATTTCCAACACATTGGTTCCGACGACATTTTTCGTGTCGGGCAGCGCGGTGCCCTCGAGTAAGCGGACGAAGGGTTCGTGGGCGTAGGCCTGCCGATAGGTCGCGGTAATGCGGTCGCCGAGCTCCTTCGCCTCTTCGGCGCTGCTGAAGTGTTGTTCGGGAGCGAGGTAGAGCGTGGTCAGGATGCCGCGATTCACCGGGATCAAATGCGGTGTGAACTGCAGGGTCACCGGGGTGCCTGCCGCGATGCTGAGTTCCTGTTCCATCTCCGAGAGGTGGCGATGTTTCGGGACGCCATAGGGACGAACGCTCTCATTGCATTCGCAGAAGAGAAAATCCATCTCCGCCTTCCGGCCTGCGCCGCTCACTCCGCTCAAGGAGTCGGCGATGATGCCATTCGACTTGATCAGTCTTGCCCGGAGCAGGGGCAGCGTGGGGAGGAGGATGCTCGTGGGATAGCAACCCGGCGAAGCGATGAGCTGGGCGTTCCGAATCGATTCCCGATACACCTCGGGCAGTCCGTAGACGGAACTGTGCAGCAGCTCAGGGGCAGGGTGGTCATGCCCGTAGAACTCTTTGTAAACTTGCGCGCTCTTCAGGCGAAAGTCGGCACTCAGATCGATGACCTGGACGCCTGCCTTGAGCAGCGGCACGGCGAACTCCGACGCGACGCCGTGGGGCAGGGCCAGAAAAGCGATATCGGCCTGCCGCGCGATTGCGTCGACGCTCGGTTCGACGAAGCGGAGGGACTTGGTTTTGGGGTGACTGGCGAACTTGGGGAAAATCTGAGCGAGGGTTTGTCCGGCGTTTTGCCGCGAGGTGACCGTGGTCAGCTCGACCTCTGGATGATGCAGCAGCAAGCGAACAAGCTCTTCCCCGGAATAGCCTGAGGCCCCAACTATGGCGATGCGTTTTGACATAAAAAAACCCCGCCGGATTGAACCAGCGGGGTTGAAATTTGCAAACTCGGTTTAACGCTTGGAGAACTGGAAGCGCTTACGGGCACCCGGCTGTCCGTATTTCTTACGTTCCTTCATACGCGAGTCGCGGGTCAGGAGACCGTTGGACTTCAGCGTGGGGCGAAGAGTCGCATCCACTTCGAGCAGCGCGCGGGCGATGCCATGACTCACAGCACCGGCCTGACCATTCGGTCCACCGCCCGCGACATTCACGCGAACGTTGTACTTAGAGGTGCTCTCCGTCACCGTGAGAGGCTGGAGGGCGAGAATGCGCTGGGATTCTGTGAGAAAATATTTGTCTAGCTTGCGACCATTGATGATCACTTTGCCAGCGCCGGAGGCGAGGCGAACGCGGGCCACGGCGGTCTTTCGTCGACCGGTGCCAAGATATTCCTGAGTCTGGGCCATGATTGTGTCGCTACGTTTTGGAGTTACTGAGCCGCTTTAAGCGGAGCCGGCTGCTGAGCGCCATGAGGATGCTCGGGGCCGCGGTAAACTTTAAGTTTGGTGAGAAGTTGTGCTCCCAAGCGGTTTTTGGGGACCATGCCATGAACCGCATGATGGATCAAAAGCTCGGGTCGGCGGGCACGCCGCTGGGCCACGGATTCATGCTTCTCTCCACCTCTCCACCCGGAGTAGGTCATGAATTCTTTGGCGAGTTCTTTGTTGCCGGTGAGTCGCACCTTTTCGGCGTTCACCACCACAACAAAATCCCCCGCGTCGAGGTGGGGGGTGAACGAGGGCTTGTTTTTCCCCCGCAAAATATCAGCAATCTGGGATGCGAGACGGCCAAGGACTACTCCATTGGCGTCGACCACATGCCACTTGCGCTGTTGGACATCGACTTTGGGCAAGAATGTTTTCATCAGAGCCTGACGTTAAGGAACGTGGAACTTAACGAAGGACAGGGGGGAGTCAAACGAAAAGTCAGGATTTTTCACTGAGACACGTCCAGGGGAAGTGAAATGCTGATCAGTCCCCCACGCCGACCTTCGGAGGGGAGGACTTCTAAGTGCCCGTGGTGGGTCTCCACCACCTTCCGGGTGACGGTCAATCCCAGCCCGAGTCCGACACTCCGGGTGGTGAAAAATGCCTCAGTCGCCTGCGGGGCGGTTTCGGCCAAGAAACCGTCTCCATTGTCCATAACCTCGATCTTCAACCAGCGAGTGCCCGGCGGGTCATCTAGATGTTCGTAGGTACGGACCGCCACTTTGGCGTCCGATGGATTGGCTTGGAGCGCATTGATGAAGACCTCTGCCAGGGCATGCTTGAGGGCTTCCCGGTCGCCTGAGATTGTGGCGTTCGTCGATTCGTTGCTCTGCTTGAGAGTGGCGGTCTGAATGGGGAGATGACGTTGGGCTTCGCGGAAAGCTTCCTCGATCAGGGTGACGACCGGAAGGCTCTCCACACTCATCGGACGGTCCTGCGCCAGAAAAACCATCTGATTCACCAGACGGGCGATCCGCTTCACGCTGCTTGCCAGGGCGCTCTCGAGTGATTGACGGAACTCGGGGTCCTTGTGTCGCGTAGGAAGAAGCTGTTGGTGAGTGGAGACCGGCACAAGCGCGTTGCCAATTTCGTGCGCCAGCCGATCCGCCATCGTCCTCACCAATCGCAGATTCGCCGCCTCGATTTCCAGTCGCTTGAGTTGGTCGGATTGGGTTTGATCTTCCATCACCAACAAGGCCGATGCCGGAAGCAACATGTCCTTGCTCTGGAAGGGAATGATGGTGACATGGAACAGGCGGGTCGGGGTCTCGGGTGAGCGGTATTTGAAGGCGGGAACCGCAGCGCCGGTCTTAAGGACCTGATAGAGCCGATTGCAGAGCGCCTGGGGCAAATCGCTGAAGGTGGGCTCTGCCTGGCCGTCGGCGGGCGCTAGAAACAAGCTGCGAGCGGCTTTGTTGGCATGAAGCACGCGAAGGTCACGTCCGATGACTACACACGCGCTATTCAGCTCCCGAAGGATGTCGGCCATCATGCCGTGATTGGCCAAGACCCTCTCGTTCGACCAGA
>JAYTTC010000738.1:0-12769 GCA_043745255.1 Verrucomicrobiales bacterium | reverse complement strand
ATGCCCTTAGGATTCGACACGAAGAGGATCGGCTCGCCCTGCGAGCGGAACTCCACTCCTTGATGGTTGCTGGGCAGGAAGCCGCTGCCCCAGTACCGCGAGAGAAGCGGCTGATCCTGGCCGAATCCCGAGCTCAGCACCACAAACGCCGGCAACTGTTGGTTCTCACTTCCCAGCCCGTAGGAGAGCCACGCGCCCATGGACGGTCGGCCAGCCTGCGTGCTGCCCGTTTGTATCATCGTGACGCCTGGGTCGTGATTGATCGCCTCCGTGTGCAGCGAACGAATTAACGCGATATCATCTGCCACACCAGCGATATGCGGCAGCAGTTCTGACATCTCGATGCCTGATTTGCCATGTCGGGAAAACTTAAACTTGGTGCCGACACAGGTGAGCTTCTGTCCGGCGAGTTGGGCAATGCGCTGGCCCTTCGTGTAGCTCTCGGGCATCGGCTTGCCGTTGAGCTCGATCAACTTTGGTTTGTGATCGTAGAGATCGAGCTGTGACGGCGCACCGGATTGGAAGAGGTAGATGACCCTCTTGGCCTTGGGCGCAAAATGGAGTGGGTTTACCGCCCCCTGCGAGAAGGGCGAAGCGCTCCCTCCCCCAGCCTGAGCCCGCTTCGTTGCCGCGAACAATTCCGGGCTCAACAGGGAGGCCAGGGCAAGGGTGCCTAGACCGCGGGAGCTGCGGCCGAAAAAGTGGCGCCGGGTGATGTCTTGGAGCCGTGCTTCTTGGAAAATATCGGAGGGCATGGGTTCAGTGATCACTGATAACTGGTTTATTCTCGCGTAATCGTCTCATCCAGGTTTAACAGCACATTCGCTACTGCTGTCCATGCCACCAGGTCCAGCTCGTTTAGTTTCTCGGAGCGCTTGGCTTCGCCGGTTTTCAGAAGATCCACGGCCGCTTTCAAATCGTTTTGATAGGTCGCGACCATATCGGTGTGGATGGCCGTCAGAATCTTTCTCTCTTTCGTGGACGGCGTCCTGGCCAGGACGGTTTTGTATGCAAACGTGATTCGATGGTCCAGATCCGATCCGCCTTCGCGAAGTACCCGCTCCGCGAGGACACGCGCCGCCTCAACAAAGCCCTTCTCGTTGAGCGTGACGAATGCCTGCAGCGGCGTGCAGGTCACCCCCCGTTGCTCGGTGCAGATCGCACGATCGGGGGCGTCGAACGTCATCATCGTCGGATTCAGCACGGTACGCTTCCATAGGGTGTAGAGACTCCTGCGATAGAGATCCGCGCCTTTGCTTTCCTCGTACTTATTCCCGCCGAACATTTTCTCCTCCCACAAACCCGCCGGCTGATAGGGCTTCACACTCGGTCCGCCGGGAGCGCGTTTGCGGTCGAGCAAACCGGCGTAGTCCAAGGCGCAGTCTCGGATAATTTCCGCGCTGAGCCGGAGGCGGGATCCGCGTGCTAACAAGCGATTGCTTGGATCGCGTTCCAGAAGTTCGGGGGTCGGTTTCGAGGCCTGCCGATAGGTTGCCGAGAGCACGATCTTCTTCTGCGTTGCCTTGATGTCCCATCCGGTGTCGATGAATTCCCGGGCCAGCCAGTCGAGGAGTTCCGGATGCGAAGGGAGCTCGCCTTGCGTGCCAAACTCATTGCCGGTTTTCACGAGTCCGGTTCCAAAGTATAAGGCCCAATAGCGATTGATCGTCACTCGACTCAGTAATGGATGCTTCGAATCCACCAACCACTTTGCCAAAGTGAGTCGGTTGGTTTTTTCCGAAGCCGGCAAGGGCGGCAGAATGTGAGGCACTCCCGCCACGACCTTCTCGCCTTTGGATCGATAGTCGCCGCGAACGCGGATCTGGGTCTGCCTCGGCTCGGCCATGTCTTCCATGATCCGGAGCGTCGGAATCCCCCCTTCAGTCTCCGTCGCGGACTTACGCGCTTCGGCCAGCTTCGCAATCAGGCTTTTGAGCGGAGGGTAGAAGTAACTTCGATAGTATTCTTTAAGGACGGTCTTCTGTTCTTCCGTTGACTGGGCTGGAAGAGCGAACAGGGCCGATTGCACATGCTGGGGCAGTCCGGCGAGTTCCTCGAGACCCCTGGCTGAGCTGGCGGCCACGCGAAACCGACCCAGAACCTGCTGCGCCGTACTGGACTCGAACCTGAGGCGGATCTTCAGTCGGGTGCCACCCGCAAATACGATGGGGCGTCGGGTGAGGAAGATCGCCTGCCTGTTCCCGCGCAGCCGCTCGTCCTGCCCATCCACAGCCCATCCGGTGTCCGTTTTTTCATCCAACGCTGCGCTGACATTGAAGTCTTTCTGGGAGTAATCCGCCACGGCCTTGTCGAGTTCCACCGGGTAGCTCGTTACCCGCTGTGTTGGGGTTGCGAAAAGAAATCCGTAAGTGCCGGCGCCATGATGCACCTTGAGGAGCAGGCTGTTCTCTCCGGGCTTGAGGAGTAATAGGGCTTCATTCGGAGCGGCCGCGACGCGGCGAAAGACTTTTCCGTTCTCCACCTTCGCCCCATTCAGCCAAAGCTGCATTCCTCCATCGCTGCCAAAAGTGATCGTGATATACCGCGCCGTCTTTACCTCGATCTTGCGATGGAAATACGTGACCTGGTTCTCACCTGCGAGGGCCTGAATCGTACCGTCTTTCCAATCCGGTTTTTCCTTCCAACGCAGTGCGTCGTCCTCGTACGTTTTCGACAGGTCGAGCTCTGCCTCATTAATAAAGGCTTTCTCGAAGACTTCCTTCGACGTAGCTGCTTTGAAGGGTCCGAGCCCAGACCACGGGCTCCAGGCGATCTCGACTAATGGGGGTTCCTTGGCAGGATCGGCACTCTCCGCTGTAGCTTCGAATCCAGTAAGGACGAAGTTTCCATTGGTCCCACGACTCGCCCCTTTGAGCGGCAGACTGTCATGGGTCAGCGCCTCCAACCTCAGCGCGGTCAGGGCGGATTGAGCTGTTTCGAAGGAAACCTCGTAAGATTCTTTGTCGGCGCTCGGGCCGCTTGCGAGAACGGAACGATCGTCCAGTGTGGTTAACACCGCTCCATTGGAAGCGGTCAACGTGCTAGCTGGAAGAGTTTCCCAGCCTGAGTGGATCCGTTGGCGATGCGTTTCCTCCCACGTCAGCTGTCCGCGGCTCAGCGGTTCGTCCTCCAGGTCGAGCAGTTCGCGACGCTGTTTTTCAAGTGAATCGATCTCCTGGGTCAGCTTCGCGATCGAGGCGGACTGCTCCGGCGTCGGCAGCTTGACAAAGGGTGGCGCCGGGTCGCTGTCGAGACCCCGTTCCGGAATGCGGTTGAAGAAGTCATAAAGTTGGTAGTACTCCCGCTGGGTAAATTGATCGTATTTGTGATCGTGGCACTCGGTGCACGCTGTGCTGGAGCCCAGGAAGACGGTGCCAAACGTGTTTACCCGGTCCGTCACATACTTGTTCATGTACTCGTCGGGGTCCGCACCGCCTTCGGTGCTGCTCATTCCATTCCGGCTAAAGGCGGTGGCGATGCGCTGATCCAACGTGGGATTGGGTAGCAGGTCCCCGGCGAGTTGCTCGATCACGAACTGGTCGAATGGCTTGTTGTTGTTGAACGAGCGGATGATGTAGTCGCGATACTGCCACATCGAGCGCGGGGCGTCCGCATGGTAACCATCGGAATCCGCGTACCGTGCCAAATCGAGCCACTGCTGGGCCAGCCGTTCACCAAATGCGGCGGAGGCCAGCAAGCGATCAACCACTGCCTCATAGGCCGTGGGTGATTTGTCGGCCACAAATGCGTCGACATCGGCGAGGGTTGGGGGCAGCCCCGTGAGATCCAGTGTGACTCGGCGAATCAGAGTCGGTTTGCCCGCTTCTCCGGATGGCTTGAGCCCCTCTCTCTCCAGTCGACTCAGAATAAAGTTATCGATTGCGTTGCGCGGCCAAGTCTTGTTTTGCACCGAAGGTAGCGGAGGTCGCTCTGGAGTGAGGTAGGACCAGTGCTGCTTGAATTCGGCACCCTGAGCGATCCACTCCCGGAGCAGGGTAATTTCGGCCTTTGTCAGTCGCTTCCCGGTCTTCTTGGGCGGCATGCGATCTTCCTCGTCCTCCGTGGCAATGACTTTCACCAGGGCGCTTCTCGTGACGTCACCCGGAACGACCGCATAATCACCTGAATCAAGTTTGGCGGTGGCGTCTTCGCGCAGATCGAGGCGGAGCCCAGCCTTGCGCTTGTTCTTGTCCGGGCCGTGGCAGGCGAAACAGTTCTCGGAGAGAATGGGTCGGACGTCGCGATTAAAATCAATCAAGCGTTGACTTGCTGCAGGGTGCGTTTCAGCGGCATGGGTAGCCGCCGCAGACGATACCAGGACCAGCACCAAGCGAGCTATCAGGCGGCCCAATGAATGAGGTAGAGTTCGGTTGCGGCACATGCGTTTGGTAGCTAACTCGACGCCAGGAAGGTATGGCAAATTCAGAACATGAAGGAGAAGTGCGGACTTGGACAAGTGGGAGGGGCTCAAGTCAGTGCGGAGGGTCGAATCCCTACCGGAAAATCCCTTGACCCTGGAAAGGTCTTTGGGCTTTGTATCGCGCAATCCTCCGGACCGGATGCCGGGAGAAGTCCATGGTGATGGCAAAAGGACCACACTCAACGTCGCGGGACATGAATCATGAGATTGGCTGGAATGTTCGGCACTCTTCTGAGGAAGACCGCGTTCGGCTCTCTGGGCCTTATCGGCTTCACCTTCCCTCAACCCTTCTGAAAACTCCCTTCCATGGCTCTATCTCAAAGTAAATCCCTGTTGGTCGCGTGCAAGTCAATGCATTGGTATGTCCCCGGCGGTCTGCTCGAGACCGGATCCGGAGGGACGGAAAAACCCAAGGCGAATGCTGCCGGAAAAAAAATCGCCCGCATCCTTCAGGACATCAAAAAGGACGACGACGATTTCGGTCTGCACCACATCTACGACATCCTGGAGAACCTGCGCTGGTATTGCTACGAAGCAGGCAACAGCCTGACGATTGCGGTGCCCCAGCTCCTGGATGGCGATGTGATCTCCGATATCGACAGCCTGGCCTTGTATGTCCAGGCGAATACCGAATCAGTGAACCCCTGATTTTACTCAAGAAGAACCCCATTAGAACCTCATTCCAACCCATGAGAGCATCGAACATTATTGTCGCCCTGGGAGTTTTGGCCTCGTCGGCGATCTCAGGCTTAGCGGCGGACCGCCACGTGAAGATTTCCGCAAGTTATTCCCTCGAAAGCGTCGTTGATCGGGAAGTGGTGAACGTTTTCTTTCTGACCCAACGGGGGGAGGAGCATGAGTGGAAAGCGGCGCCCGAGATTCTTGATCCCTCCTCAGGCGCACCCGATTCACCGGACACCTACGAGCTCACCGATGAGAACGGTCAAAAGGTGGAGGTGACGCCAATCCTGGGACCCAAGGAGACCGCGCTGAAGAGCAACATCAAGCTCATCCCGGCCAGCCGACTCAAGAAGGATGCGGAGTACCGGATCAAAATCCATGGCGGCAAACTCGTCTTCAAGGTGGCCAGCGGTGCCTCCACCCTCACGGAAAGCAACGAGGAGTCGGTCTTCGTGCTGTCCAAGGAACAGATCCGCGCGGTTGATCTCGATATGGATCGGCTTCAAACCGGTTTGAAGCGCAACAGCATTGAGCTCGGCGGGGGAAATGCCGGAGGCATCGGTTCCGCGAAGGTGACCCTGGAAAAGTATGGGTCCAAGGAGCTGAACGTTTGGGGTGCACGTTTGGACGGAAGTGCGGACTTCACGCTATCCTCGCGCGACCGCAGCAACTATCTGAACAGCATCTCGGGGGAATTGGCGCTCTTCAAAATCTGGCACCCGCAGCACTTTGCTCCCGTGGAGTTCGATGTCCATGGCAAGGCCCAGACCGAGCAGACTTTCAAGCTCGTCGACGGATTTTTCGGAACCCGGGCCGCGTTCTACAGCCCCGACCCTGTGACCGCGTGGATCAGCGGTGCCTTTTGTGGCGAGAGCGACCGGGCTCCTGCACTCCTCCTCGTTGGATACGACTACGTCCACAATCTTTCGGGGGACAATCTCGGCGTCGTGAATCGCACCGGGGTCAACTCCAAGGATGGCAGTCATCAGGTTTCCGGCACACTGCGCTGGAGAATTCCGCTGCTGCGCAAGCAGGACCTGAATTTCCTGCCCGCGTTGAAGGGAACCTACGATGTGGACATCGAAATGGATTTGAAGGGGGCGTATGACAGCACGTCATCCAAATTCCTGGACCAGAGTCAAATCGCCCTGACGCTTACGCGCATGAATAGCGCGAATTTCAAGCCCGCCTTCACCTTCGCCTGGGTGCGGGGCAAGGAGGGTCCCACCTACGAGCAGATCTCAGCACTGCTGGCGGGCATGAAGCTCTCCTGGTGAAGTGTCTCCCCCCCGGGGGGACTGAAGGAAGAGGTCTGCGGTTTAACTGATATTCCATTGCCATCTGCTTAAACATAAACCGTGTTCTCCGCACTTACTCGTTCAATTGGGCGGGTGACTAGATCGTCATGAACGGATTAACTGAAGGGACCTTCGTTGCGGCGGACAAAGAATTGTGTAAAGGTCCTGGTTGCACTCCGGATCCGAACACCCGCTCAGCCTCCAGAACGGGAAGAGCTCCCGGTCCGTTCCATTTCGCCTTTCGCGCAACACATTATTTCTATCCAGCTCAGTCAACCAAGGGACTCACGGTAAGTTGTCGACTCGATCGGAGGCGCTATACGATCGGACGTAAAGTCACCGATCAAGAGATGGCGTTGGTACGAATAAAAAGGAACAAGTTTCACGGAGAGTGGAACTATGAAATCCACCCGAGCTCGAAGAGCTAGTTGTAAATGTTATTTATTTACGGGTCCTTAGGTCGCCTTTGGCTCTCTCAAGTAAGGCAATGATCTCGGTTTCACCACTGCTTCGCGCGAGATCCAGTGCGGTCTTGCCCTCATGGTCTACTCGCGCTGAGTCTGCGCCTGCGATCAACAGCATCTGTACCATTACCGGAGAGTTCTTTTCAACAGCGGTATGCAAGACGGTGTTGAAGTAACCCATCATACCGAGCGGCCCTTTTTTACGTTCCTTTTTCGCAAGCTTGCTCAAAACTGATAACGACTCAGCGTTTGCGTTGGCCCCGATCGATAACAGCAGCTTCACCATCTCTACGTCAGCCGCGTGAGTTGCTTGTGCCAGGGGGGTCGTGCCGAAAGACCGAACCTCAGAATCTGCCTTTTCACGAAGAAGAGCCTGCACGATTTGCATTATGCGCTCGCGTCTCTCTACCTCATTGCGCACCGGTTGGTCTGGAAACGCTTCGGCTATTGTGTCGCACAAATGGTTCCACGACGCAGACAGTATGTGTCCTGCGTTGTTTACGGCCAGCCACAGCGGTGTGCGATGTGCTATCGTCGCAATGCGCCGGTCGCCAACCGAGTTGACATCGGCGCCTTCCGCAAGTAATTCCTCCACCAATCGTGGATCTGCGACCGCGACCGCGACGCAAAGCTCGGTTCCTAGATCTCGCTTCTTCATTCAATTCAGAACAAATGGACGACTACCGGAATCACTCCGCGGGAGAGTGCTTTCGCGCCTACGACTCGCTTTAGCATGTATTACCGCGCTTTCTCGCTCAAACAGTCTTTCATGTTGTTTCGCGCCAGGATGAACATTGCTACGTGCGTATCGGTGTGCCTGAACGAGTACCCAATGATCGCGTCGAGTTGGTTCGCCTACGTCGACTCTAGCGCCTGCGGCGACTAATAGACGGACAAAATCCGTTGAACCGGCTTCGATGGCCCGATCTAAGGCCGTCCAACCACTCCGATCTCTTGCGGTCAAACTTGCGTTATCCTTTAGCGCCTGCGCAAAAGCCTTTTTGTCCCGTTCCTTGATCGCCTTGAATATCGAGGCCACGGTGCTTCTTGAGGGCCTGGTTTAGAGAGAGGCGCTCGGCAGCAGCGCCCGGGCCGCGCTTTCGTGTTCGAATGCTATGGCGTTATCGTAGGCAGTCCTCTGAATCTCATCGACGTTCGAGACACTCGCTCCCACTTTACGTAGCAACCGTATTATGTCCTCATGTCCGGCCCGGGCCGCACGAATGAGCGGAGTAGCCTGTGCCTGGTCGCGTTGCTCCACATCAGCTTTCATTGACAAAAGCAGCCTTACTCCATCCATCAAACCGTTTGCTGCAGCAAAGACAAGAGGCGGGCCGAACGCGCACCTCGCATTCGGGTCCGCCCCGGCCTCAAGCAGTATTCTCGCCGATTCGTAATCACGCAACTTCAGCGCCATCACGAAGGGTGTGTATCCCCAAACGTTTACGAAATTAAGATGCAGACCGCAGTCGGCGAGAACTTTCAGAATCTCGTGAGCCCGCGCCTCTATTGCCAAAAAGTAAGCATCTTGCTGGGGCATTACATGCCGTTTTAGAAGACGGATGACTTTGGCTAGCTTTTGACCTTTAATCGCCGAGCGGAGTTCGAACGAATCATCCATGGATATCCTTCGATCTCAATTGAACACCACCACCACAATCGGGAGAGAGTGTTTTGCCAGTGCCTTAGGCAGAAATTCGGCCTTCCTTCGCAACGAAATGGGACTTAGGAACTCCGCTGTTCATCACTGATCATGTCGTGCCCCCCGCGGCTCAGAAGAAATTCAGCCAAGGTCCCAAGTCGTAGCTTTTTCGCCCAATCAATGGGGGTCATCCCCTCATCGTCCTTGATTTGGGTGTCCGAGCCCGCATTCATGAGGAGTTGCACTATGGGCATCACGTCCTCCGGCTTGTCCTCAACGACCTCCTTCACCTTCCCATTCCATGCAGATTTCGTCACGCGCACCCCTGCACCGAAAACTGAGTGGTGAAGTACGGTTTGGCCACGTTCATCCTGCGCGGCAACACTTGCACGATGCGACAACAGAAACTGAACCGCTGGCAGAGCCTTTGCGCCAGCGGATAGCATCAACATTGTCGCTTCGAACGGTTCCATCCGCTGATTGATATCCCCGCCCTTTAGTAAGAAAGCCGTCGCAAGGTCGAAGTCATTCCCCAAGAGTGCAGCCGATAATGGGCTAGCTCCCATTTGATCGCACAACGTGACGTCCGCTCCGTTTTCTATGAGCAGATCGACAAGATCGCGACGCGCAACCTCGGTCGCAAGCAGGAGTGCCGTTGCCCCGTCGCTCATCTTCGCGTTCACTCTTGATCCGCAAGCTAGCAGCCGCTTGGCAACGTCGTAGTGGCCGGATTCTACCGCGAGGTGAAGCGCAGAGTAACTACCGCGGTCGCCTGGATTGGACATCGTTCGCGCGTTCAGATCCGCTCCCTTACCAAGCAGCCATTCCACGACTAGTAGATGACCCGCTTCTGAAGCTTCGTGCAGGGGCGTTATCTTACCTCTTCTCTCAGCATTCACGTCGATCCCGTGATGCACAAACTGTTGAACCTCAGCAAACATTCCTTTGCGTGACGCCAACCAAATGTCCAAAGGCTGTTCTACGAATGGCATATTATAAAGATGGGAAATCTCATTGAACTGATACTATAAAAACTATAACGCCGCGCTTGAGGGCTTCAGTTGTGAGAGCCGCAACAATGGCCGGAGCTTGATTCCTGGAGTTGGGCTTCGACAGGAACAGTGATTCGATTCCTTCGAACATAGCTTATTTGCTCAGGAATGCGAGAGTAATGCGGTTTAACTCGCCAGTATTTCTTGTAACGCGAGAGGACTTTCAGTGTCAGTTCCACTGACACTCGGTTTGACGGCTCGGGTTGGCACTTTCGTCGTTGCGGGCGCCCGATCGGAGCTGGCACTCGTATCACGCAGAGGTGGCAAACCAGATGGGATCGACGCCTATGCTTCGCCGAATAGTTCACAATCGCATTAAACTGAGACGCGTGGTCTCCAGGCTTGAGGTATTCACAATACAAACCAGCCGGATTCAATGTCAACTCTCCGACCACCCATGTCTGGTTGTAGCCTCCTGCAGGCTTCGGGGGTTTGGGCCCGAGAACGAAGTCGGGTCGAGACACGCCCAGGCGAACGACGTCAAATAGCTCCTTTTAACTCGGCTGGTCACTGCATGTGAACTCATTCCTGAGCGGAGTCCCTTCCTCAGTGATCGCAACCTCGATGAAGAGTTGATCCGGGATATGAAGGTCGTTACAGACCAAGTCCCGAACGTCAGGAGCCAGAATCAGTCCGCCACGCGGAGTCCCGTTACTGGACCTCATGGGGATCGAACTGTAACCACGGAAACTCATGCGTGCCGTGGATGTAACAGCGAGGCTCGCTCTGGTGATTGTAGGCCAGACCGAGTTTACGGGCGCAATCTTCAATGAGGCTGGCCATTTCTGCTTGACCGAAGGATGCCAGCACCAGCTTGTACTCGAACTGGAGATTGGCTTCGTGGCAACACCATTTCCCAATTGAATTACTGAAACGCGCTTCCGTTGCGAATGGCTCCAACCATGGCTGACCCCCCGGCTTCGCGCCCTGCGCGAACCCTCTCAGGATGCTATCGCGGGTTCCTGTGAAATTCACGATTACGCGAACCCCCGCGGTGTACCCGGCCGTATCGAGAATCCGCTTCATCGCAAATACGACGTTGCAGATGAGGCCAATCGCCGGGACGTAGGAGAATAGCCGGAACGAACGCTGTTGCTGGGAGCCAACGGCATCTGGGCGGTAGACCCCGCTTACTCCCTTGGTGGCGCAATACTCCATCGCACCGTTACCCTCGATGCGCAGGAACCGGTTCCACAATGGGACGCCGGAGTCAGAGGGATTGGGAAAGTTGTCGTAGAGAATGAGGGATGTAGAAGTAGTGATCGACTGGCTTGGAAGTCGGATCTGATCGTGAGGCTTGGCTTCTGCGGGGGCGTGGCCCCGCAGCGTTCTGTTCAACGTCGCGATATCGAGGGCGAGCGGCTCAGCCGAGGCCGGTTCGACGACGATGGAAAGCCAGTGCGAGGCTGAATGGAATTCAGCCTGCCCGTCACTACGCACCATCATTCCGAGCTTCGTCGTCCAGTCGTTTATCCCGAACGTCTCGCTGTCGGGATTGCCGTAGCCGTTTCGCTCAGCGAAGACGGGCTTTACGGTGGTGCCGAGGGCCTCGACCGGCGGTGCTTCCGGGCGCTCGGGCACCTGTGCTACCACGAAATCCTGCGGCTTAGCTCCCGGCGGCTGGCCAATCGGGGGCGTGCGCAGAATGAGGTCCCCATCTCCGTCGATATGCCCGAAACTCGGCGTCTGATGGGAATACGGATCGTTGGCGACCTTATGATAGACATAGCTCATCAGGTAACTTGCGGTGAGGACGCCGTCCGCGTTTGCGGCCTTGCCCCGCATGCCTTCGAGCAGATGCGCGGTGAAGAGGGAGTTTCCACCGGTCGGTCCGCCTCCGTCTGACACGGGCTCATTGCCTTTCCCTGCTGTGATGACTTGCCGGGAATGACGTTGGAGCATGTCCGAGATGAAGCGGCTGCCAGCGCTGCGCGCTGCCCGCTGCATGGCAAGCCCGCTGTAGCACGCATCCATGATGAAGAGGATGTGCTTGGCGGGGATGAGATCGGCATCCTGGGTTAGTTGCGTCCAGCGGATCAGGGTGCTCTTATCGTCGAGCTTTCCATCGGCAGGAATGAGGTAGCCGATCGGGCCGTGGTGCCCGTCTACCGTGGCTCCGTGCCCCGCAAAAAAGAACACAACGCGGTCGTTCGCGCCGAGTGACCCGAAAGTGAGGAACCGTTCTCTGATTTTCTCGCCCGTTGCATCGGAGTTCAACAGGACCGTGACGTTGTCCTGGGGAAAGCCAAGCTCGCCACCCAGCGCCTCTGCGACTGAGGTCGCATCGGCGCAGGCGTTGGCCAACGGTGGCACATTCTGGTATTCGTCAATGCTGATCACCAGCGCGTGGCTGTTCTCGTAGCGTGGGAGATAGTTCGTGGGTTTCAAACTTGGATGGGACTCCCGAGTCGCTTTTGGGTTGGAGTTGCTCTCACATCTACTCTTGTTTTTTGGCCTCCTCAGGTGGACCCAATCCTTAAGACCACGAGACGCGCTTTTTAAGCAAGTCTCTCGCGAGGCTGCCTGAGTATTTTCGTTGCGTCCGTTTACTCGCGTCTTATAAGAAGTGTAGACCTAACGGCCTAATAAAGCTCTGTTCCGTGTCAGATGTTTTCCAGTAAGGCAATGATTGCAGAATTACCGTTTTTCCGAGCAGTGTCTAGAGGCGTCCTGCCTTCGTGATCTACTCGCGCTGGATTCGCGCCCGCTGCCAGAAGCGCCTCCGCGATACAGAGCGCGTTCTTTTCAACGGCTTCATGCAACGGGGTGTTAAGATAACCCATCAAGCCGAGCGGCCCTTTCTCTCGTTCTTCCTTCGCACGCTTGCTGATGGGAGAATATGTCTCGGCGTTTGGATTAGCACCGCTGGCTAACAATAAAGAGACGACCTCCAGATCTTTCCGCGATACTGCGACTCGAAGCGGCGTACTACCGAACGATCGCTTCTCCAGATCGGCTCCTGCTTTGATAAGGACCCTAGCGATCTTCAAGAGTCTCTCACGCTCTCCAAAGTGATCCCGCTCCGGGACGCTTGAAGAGACTTCCCTGACTGCAGCGTGAAGATCCATCCACGCCTTTGATGTTTCCTGCGTCGCGTTGCTTACTGCCAGCCATATAGGCGTTCGATCAGCAACCTTCATGTACCGCTTGTCACCCACCGAATTTGAATCCGCTCCGCCAAGGAGTAGCTTCTCTACCTCTTCCGGATCTGC
>JAYTTC010000737.1:0-3414 GCA_043745255.1 Verrucomicrobiales bacterium | reverse complement strand
ACCAGCGATGGGCACGGGCATGTGTATTTGGTCGGTGATTGGTTCAAGCGAGCAGATGAGCCGGGATCGACGCGAAATGGAGAGGAGCGTCCGACCGTAATGCGCTTTGCCGAGGTCTATCTGCCGGCTTTGGATGACACGCTGCGATTGGAAGCGCTGGGGCTGGATAGCGAAGGTCAGCTGCGTTTGCGTGCCCTCGGGCTGGCGCGAGTCGGTTACAGTTTGGAGGTTTCTTCCGATCTCCAGGTGTGGGAGCGTCGGCTCACGCTCTTGGGATTGAAGCCGGTGATAGAGTTTGTCGAGCCTGGAAGCCCGGTGGGTCCAACGGGAGCTCGTTTTTTTCGGATCGTCGGTCCGCGCTAGAGTTCAAAATCCGGCTGCCGGATTTTGAGGAAACCCAATCGGACTCCTCAGAACCAGCCAAGCTTGGCTGTTCGTAATCCCTCCACCCTCTCTTTCAGCCAATTCTGTAGCGTGGGCCGTATCGGCCCATCCCCGCCCCGATCGTCCGATACGGACGACGCTACAGAAGACGGAAACCGCGTGAGGCACGCGCGCCGCAATTCTGTAGTGTGGGCCGTATCGGCCCATCCCCACTCCTTCCTCAAGGAAACCATCTGCGGATCGGCGCTGGAACTTTCGACATTTGACCCCCGGAGGGGTTTCATTGTTAACTCAGCTCCTTATGAGCCACCACTGTCCACGCCTGCAGGCCTTTGCTGCCTTCCTCTGTCTCGCCCTGACCGCTTGTAACCCTTCCTCGACTTCTCAATCTTCGACGCCGGGCAGTCCGACCGACGCAGCCAAGACCGTAAAGAAGACTCGCGTCGCATTCATTTCAAATGGAGTGGCGGCCTTCTGGACGATCGCGGAGACGGGCGTGAACCACGCGGCTGCCAAACTGGGTGTGGATGCGAGCGTTCATATGCCGAGCGGCATTGAGGACCAGAAGCGAACAGTGGAGGATCTGCTCACGCGTGGGGTGGATGGGATCGCGATCAGCCCGATCGATCCTGCCAACCAGACCGAAATTCTTAACAAGGCTGCGGCGAACACCCGGTTGATCACACATGATTCCGACGCCCCAGAGTCAAACCGATTGCTCTACATCGGAATGGATAACTACAAAGCGGGTCGGATGTGCGGGCAACTGGTGAAGGAAGCGCTACCCAAGGGTGGCAAGGTCATGCTCTTCATCGGTCGATTGGAGCAAGACAATGCCCGTCGCCGCAGGCAGGGCGTGATCGATGAGATGCTCGGCCGTTCTGAAGATCCCAAGCGATACGACCCTCCAGGCGATGTGATCAGCGGCAATGGGTTCACGGTTCTCGGCACCCTGACCGATCAGTTCGATCGCGCCAAGGGGAAGGCCAACGCGGAAGACTCGATGGCGCGTTATCCTGACCTCGACGCGATGGTGGGCCTGTTTGGATACAATCCGCCGCTCCTCATCGAGGCGCTCGATCGAGCGGGGAAGCTTGGGAAAATCAAGCTGATCGCGTTTGACGAAGCGGACGAGACGCTGGATGGGATCAAGAAGGGCACTGTTTATGGCACGGTGGTTCAGAATCCCTACATGTACGGTTATCGTTCTGTGGAAGTCCTCGCCGAGCTCGCCAAGGGGAACAAGAGCGCAATCCCGGCTGACAAGTTTATCGACATTCCCGCTCGCCACATCCGCAAAGACAACGTGGAAGAGTTCTGGAACGACTTGAAAGCCAAGCTGAAAAAGACCTGAGCCTGTAACTTGAGTTAACGCACGCTGTCTCCTTATCTTCGGGTGATTTGATCAAATGTCCGCCGTGGAATCCGCTCTTCCACCGCTCCTTGAAGTTCGGGGCGTGGTGAAACAGTTTCCCGGTGTCAAGGCACTGAGAGGTGTGAGCCTCCGGCTCCACCCTGGGGAGGTGCTGGCGGTGGTGGGAGAGAATGGCGCCGGCAAGAGCACCTTGATGAAGATCCTCGCCGGGGTGCAGGAACCCGATGAAGGACTGATTCTGCTTGAGGGCCAGCCGGTCTCGATCCACTCGGTGGAGACGGCTCTCGAGTTCGGCATCGCGTTGATCCATCAGGAACTGAATCTCGCTGATAATCTGGAGGTGGGAGCCAATATTTTTCTCGGCCGGGAGCCGCTACGCGCAGGTTTTGTCGATCATGCGCGAATCCGAAGCGAAGCCCGCATCTTCCTCGACCGAGTGGGATTGGATCTCGATCCCCGCACGGTGGTGGAGGACCTCACGGTGGGCCATCAGCAGATGGTGGAGATAGCCAAAGCGCTGTCCGTCGACGCGCGCATCCTCATCATGGATGAACCCACCTCCAGTCTCAGTCAGCGCGAGGCGGAGCAGCTGAAGAAGGTAATTCGCGATCTGAGCGGTAGGGGTGTCAGTATCGTGTATATCTCACATCGATTGGGTGAGGTGCGCGAGCTGGCACATCGAGTGACGGTTCTTCGCGACGGTGCCAACGCGGGCGAACTCGCGCGAGGTGAGATCAGCCACGACAGCCTGGTCCACCTGATGGTGGGGCGCGATGTTTCGCAATTTTATCGTCGCACGGAGGCACCGACCCTAGCCTCGTCACCCTCCCTGCCTTCGCCGCCACCCGGTCCGCCGCTTCTAGAGGTCAGGGATCTGAGAACTCCCAGACATCCGACGCATCGCCTGAGTTTCCAGCTCCGAGCGGGCGAGATGGTTGGCTTGGCGGGATTGGTGGGAGCCGGGCGAACCGAGCTGCTGCAGACCTTGTTCGGAATCACCCCTGCAGTGGGAGGGGAGATTTTACTGAAGGGCGAGCGATGGAGCATTCGAACTCCAGTCGATGCGATTGCGGGCGGACTCGCGCTCGTTCCTGAGGATCGAAAGGAGCAGGGCTTGGTTTTGGAGATGGCCGTTCGAGAAAACCTGAGCCTTGCCAGTCTTCACCGTCATCAGCGCAGGGGCTTTCTCGACAAGTCGTATGAAGTGCAGCTCAGCGCCGACATGATTGGACGGCTGAGAGTGAAAACCCCAAACGATCAGCAAGAGGTTCGATTTCTCTCCGGGGGCAATCAGCAGAAGGTGGTTCTCGGAAAGTGGCTGGCCTTGGAGCCACGAGTGTTGTTGCTCGACGAGCCGACGCGCGGCATCGATGTCGGTGCCAAGGCTGAGATTTATCGAATCATGGAAGATCTCGTGTCCCAGGGAGTGGCGATTCTTTTCGTCTCCAGCGAAATGGAAGAAGTGCTTGGGTTGTCGGATCGGGCGCTGGTGATGCATGAAGGCAGAATCAGCGGTGAATTGAATCGGGTGGAGTTGTGCGAAGAGGCGGTAATGCGACTGGCCACCGGCCAATCGACGTGAAGGACTCATGAAGAAACTATTCGGAATCGCCGGTTTGCTCCTGGTCGTGTGCGTCGCAACGGCCTTGATGAGT
>JAYTTC010000736.1:0-3421 GCA_043745255.1 Verrucomicrobiales bacterium | reverse complement strand
GGCGTTGAACCGCCTGATCAACGACATCCTCGACTTCTCGAAAATCGAAGCCGGCAAGCTAACCCTGGAGGCAACCGACTTTGATTTGCACGACACGGTTGAAGGTACGGCAGAAATGCTAGGCCAGGCCGCTCGAAACCAGAGCGACGAGTTGGTGTGCTGGATTCACCCCGAGGTGCCGCGCTTTCTGCGAGGGGATCCGGTCCGGATTCGCCAGGTGCTCATGAACCTCCTTAGCAACGCCATCAAGTTCACTCGGCGCGGCGAGGTCAGCGTGGAGGTGCACCTGGCTCAGGAGGAAGGCACCAAAATCCGACTGCGATTCGATGTCAAAGACACCGGCATCGGAATTTCCGAAAAGGCCAAGCCCATCATCTTTCAGGCTTTCACCCAGGCCGACGGCTCGACCACGCGCAAGTTTGGTGGAACGGGGCTTGGGCTGACCATCTCAAAACAAATCGTCGAGATGATGGAGGGCAAAATTGGATTCGAGAGCGAGGTCGGAAAGGGATCGAACTTCTGGTTCGAGATCACGCTGTCGTCGCAGTCCGCCCGCCCTCCGGCAACCCCATGGACGGAACAAGAGGTTCTGCGCGGCAAGCGGCTCATGATCCTCGACGATCGCCGGCTTACCACCAATTGCCTTTCCGACTATGCGGTCGCACTGGGAATCCAGGTGGAGGCTTACAACGACAGCGAGGCGGCACTTCGCAAGTTGAACACCGATGCCCAGGCGGGTTTGTTCTGGGACGCGGTGCTCATCGACCAGGAGATGCCGTAGACGGACGGGCTGACCTTCATCCAAACAGTGAGAAGCCTTCCGTTGTTGAATGCGCCGCGATTGGTTTTGATGACTTCGTTGGGGGAGCGGCCGGAGCCATCCGTAATGCGCGCGCAGGGCATCAGCGCCTGTCTGGTGAAGCCAGTGAAGCGCGGTCGGCTCGCGGAGGTGCTGGGAGCGTCGTTCAAATCGGAAGGTTCTTTACCGAACCGGGGCTGGGAGGCAGGCGATGGAAATTCGCTATTGAACAGTTTCGCGAACACTCAGGTGAAAATCCTCCTAGCAGAGGACAATCCCGTGAACCAGCAGGTCGCACTGCGGATGCTGAAGGCCTTCGGACTGACGGCGGAAGTCGCGGTGAATGGACACGAAGTGATCGCCGCACTCGAAAAGGCACCTTACGACATCGTTTTGCTGGACTGTCAGATGCCCGAGATGGACGGCTATGAGGCAGCGCGGCGGATCGGACATCTGCTTCAAGAGAAACCCTCGCCGCTGAAGTCACGTCCATTCCTCATAGCAGTCACAGCCAACGCGATGGCAGGGGATCGCGCGAAGTGCCTGGCTGCAGGCATGCACGATTACTTGAGCAAGCCCTTAAAACTTTCGGACCTCTACCAGGTGCTGGAACGAGCAGTGTTGTGTGTGCACCCGACCGCGGTTCGCGGCGTTTCGCAAGCCCCTGCGGCAGCGGAGGAGTCGGCAGGAGAAGGGATGGATCTGTCGATCATCCAAGGATTGCGTGATCTGCGGGAACCTGGGCAACTCGATCCGCTAGCGCAGCTGGTCGAGCTTTTCCTGCAGGACAGTAAGCCCAGGCTGGAGCAGTTGGAGAAAGCGATTCGTTCGAACGACACCTCGCAGATCATCGCCATCGCGCACACCCTCAAGGGAAGCGCCAGCAACCTAGGCGCACGGAAATTAGCCTCATTTTACGCCACGCTGGAAAAACAAGCTAAAGCAAGTGACTTAACTGCCGCTATCACATTACTGGAAGCCCTCAAAGGGGAGTTCCGGAACGTGCAGACTGTTCTGTACGCTGAAGTGGAACGTTAGTTAAGAAACTTGCTAACCGTGGATGCTTCGATAAGGACTGAGAACCGACCTTACTCGGTTCTCCTGGTAGACGACGAACCTGGATGGCTGGAAGTTGTGAAGGCCGGCTTGGCGGATGCGCACCTCACCTTGGACTGCGCGCTCACCGGGCATGAGGCGCTGAGAGCCGTGGGCAAGAATACCTACGATCTCGTCATCTTGGATTTGGGTCTCCCTGATGTTGATGGCTTGGATCTGGTGCGCCAGCTCAAGCTAAACCTCTCATCACCTCATACGCCGATCGTGGTGCTCACCGCCTCGACGGAAGCCAGCTATAAGTTGCGCGGCTTCGATCTTGGCATCACGGACTACGTGACCAAGCCGATCGAGCTCAGCGAGCTTCGCGCCCGGATCCACGCCATCCTGCGTGGCAAAAAACGTCTCGACGTGCTGCTCGATCTGAATCGAAAGCTCGAGGGGGCGCGTGAGGGAGCGGAAGCAACCGCAAGAGCTCGCGCGGAGTTTCTGGCCAATATGAGCCACGAGATCCGCACGCCGATGAACGGGGTGATCGCCATGACCGAGCTGATGCTTCAAACCCCCCTGAATGCCGAGCAGCGCGATTGTCTCGACACGATCAAAAGCAGCGGAGACACCCTGCTCGAGATCATCAACGATATCCTCAATCTTTCGAAAATCGAGTCCGGAAAGCTGGAGCTCGAGCAAAAATCATTCAACCTTCAACAAATGGTGGAGGAGGCCGTGGATCTCCTCGCAGCTCAGGCCGTCCGCAAACGCATCGACTTGAATTATCTAGTCGAGGACAGCGGCCTGCCGACCCTCCGAGGCGACGCCCTGCGCTTGCGCCAAGTGCTGACGAATCTGGTCAGCAACGCGATCAAGTTTACTGAAAAAGGCGAAGTCAGCGTTGAAGTGAAGATGTCTTCGGTGCCGGAGTCCGAGGGGCGCTGGGAGCTGCATTTTCAGGTTCGTGATACGGGCACGGGAATTCCAAAAGAGAAACTGGGACTCTTGTTCCAGAGCTTCACTCAGATCGACACCTCCATTAGCCGTCGATTTGGCGGCACGGGACTTGGCCTCGCCATCAGCAAAGGACTTGTGGAATTAATGGGGGGTGAAATCTGGGCCGAAAGCGTGGAAGGTGAGGGATCGATCTTCCATTTCACCATCACGCTAGAGGAAGGAGAGCCAGCGCTTGCTCCGGCAAGACCCGCCCCCGGCACGCTCATTGGAAAAAGAGTACTGATCGTTGACGATAACGAAACCAATCGCCGAATTTTGACATTGCTCACCAACCGATGGGGAATGCATCCCACTGTGGCCTCACGACCGCGTGAGGCAATCGCATTGTTGAATACAGCCCAGCCATTCGACCTGGCCATTTTCGACATGCTCATGCCGGAGATGGACGGCGTTCACCTGGCGCAAGAAGTTCGCAAGATGCCCGCTCGTCGAGGCGTACCGATCGTACTCCTGACATCGATTGGTCCTCGGGACGAACTCATGGAAGGGGTCGACAAGCTGTTCAACGGGAGCCTTACAAAACCCGTGAAACCGGGGCAGCTGGAGGACGTTCTGGTTTCG
>JAYTTC010000735.1:0-3421 GCA_043745255.1 Verrucomicrobiales bacterium | reverse complement strand
CTGTCGCTGATGGCCTACAATCTTTGCAGCGCGATTCGAGGATTGTGCCTGGGTCCGAAGGAACGCACGGCGCGGATGAAGAAATTTCGGTTGATGATGATCCCCGTGGCCGGACGGATGAGCCGATTCGGTTGCAAATTGCGGTTGCGGTATTGCGCGAGCAAGGAGGTCATCTCAAGAATTCTCAAAGTTTGGGAGATTTTCGACCTGCCGACCCAAGCGACCGCGTTCCAGTAGACGTGGCCCCTCCAATTGAGAACCGCCATCGCCCCTCGGGGCCATGGCGGTCTTTTGCTTGAAGGGGACTCATTTTGAAGAAACTGAGGCGAGCGGCGCAGCGGTCGACAAATTCCCGCCTACGGAGAGCACGCGGCAGCCAATTCAAATATTCTCCCGGGTAATTTTAACCAGAATTTTCGAATTTTCTCGTCGCCACCTTTTTACCCGTGGATTTGGGGTCCTGGTGAATCACTTGCTCTGAAACTCAACCTGGAGTAAGGGAGGGAGCGCTCATTTTGCCTATCCCAATGAATTATCCTCGTCACATTGCGTGGAGTGTAAGCCTGCTGGCGGCCTTTCTTATCCTCCTCTCTTGGCACGAAAAACGGCCCCCATCCGAATCGGTTGGAAGTCCGGCACTCTCAGCGCTGCTCCCGACAGAGCCAGCCAACCTGCTCAGCATGTCGAGTGGGGCTGAAGAAAAACTCGTTCCTCCCGCGATGGCCACCTTCCGCGGCTGGACGAAACGTTATCGCGCGGCTAGCGCAGGCAAGGCTCGGCAGAGCTTGGAAGCCGAGGGACTCGTCCTGGCTCAAGCTCGGCTCACCGCGATGGCCGATCTCATCCAGCTCGATCCAGCCCGAGCCTTCGAGCAAGCCGAGTCTTATGAGAACCGCAAGATGCTCCCTCCCGCCATTCGCGAACTTCTGGAGCAACCCATCAACGGAGAGGGCGATCTGGCAGTCCTAGGGATCGTAGGCGAACCGGGAATCCCCTCAACCCTGCCTCCGGTGATGAGAAGCGCAACCATCGACGGTGAGGAATACCAGGTCTTCACCCATGGAGCGGGAAGCCGCTTCATGACTAAGCGCGGGATTCCGCTTAATGGTTTGGCGGTGCCCAACGATGCGGCATCCGTGCCCTTTATCACCGCTCTGGGCCATCCGAAGAACTTGCTCGCACTTAGCGATTCGCCCGCCCGCTGGATCGATTCAGCCGAACTGAAGGACCTCATCGATCAGCGCGCGGCGGCGCAGCAACTGGATCCGATTTGCAGCGTCTCCAAACAACCCGTGAGCAGCAAGAACGAGGAGACCAGTTTTGAGTTAGGCGGCAATCTCCACTCCTTCTGCGGCAAAGTGGACGCTGAGCTCTGGTTGAAAGCGCGAATCGCGGCAATGGGACTGGATACCCCCACGTCCAACTTGCCCCCGCTGGACACCGCGGAATCCAGCTACACCGAGGGTCGTAAAAAGCTCCTCCTCATGCGACCCATCTGGAGTGACTATAAGGGAGGCATGAGCACCAACGACGCGCTCACGCATTATCAGAACTTCAGCAATTACATGTTCGAGATGTCCTATGGGAAATTGATCCTGGCCCCGATCGGCAAGGGATCAGACATCACTCCTGCCATGACGCTTCCCGGACTGGTTGCCACCTACGACAACACCGGACTCGGCAAGCTCTATCAGACCAGCCTCGACGTAGCCTCAACGACCTACGGCTACATCTTGGGCAATTACGATTTCCTCTACGTCACCACCGCTGACAAGCCAGCGGCTTCCTACTGCGGACTGGCCTACGTGGGAGGGGTTGGGATCCATCTTGCGAACAAGTGCTGGGACCCGGGTGTCTCGAGTCACGAGTTCGGGCACAACCTAGGTTTGAACCACGCCCACTTCTGGAACACCGCGGCACGGAGCGTCACCGGGGATGGACAGAACGAAGAATACGGCGATCGGAACGACCCGATGGGCGGCGGCGCCTCTCCCAATCAGTACAACAGCCGATATAAAAACTTTCTCGGCTGGATCAAGGACGCCGACGTGGCCGACCTGAACGTGAGCGGAAGCGGCAGCTATCGGCTCTACTGTTTTGATCTCAACGAAGGCAGCGGCCTGCGCGGCTTAAAATTCAAGCGCGACGCGAGCCAGAACTATTGGGTGAATTTTCGCCAGCGAAAGACCGACAAAAAATCACTTATGAACGGCGTTCAGCTGCTCTGGACCGGAAATGGAAACGAGGGCAGCTACCTTCTTGACGTCAAGCTCAAGGGAGATTCCGACAACAACGCTATTGTCATCGGTCGAACCTTCAGCGATTCGCGGCTCGGGTTCCATTTCACGCCGGTTGGAAAAGCGAACACCTATCCCGAGTCGATGGATGTGGTGGTCAATATCGGCACCTTTCCCACCAACCTACCTCCGGTGGCTTTCGTCAGCGCCTCGCTCCTCAACCCCTCTCCCGCCCAAACGGTGTCCTTCTCTGCCAGCGCCGTGGATCCCAACGGCGACGCTCTCGCCTACTTTTGGGAATTCGGCGACGGTGACTTCTCTATCGATAACCGGCCGTTGGTCAGTCACTCCTTCGCGGATGCGGGGGAGTATGCGGTGCAGTGTACGGTCAGCGATATGAAGGGTGGCAGCACACGGCACACCCTGATTGTGCAAGTGGGGTCTCCGACAACCTTCCGGATCAGCGGCCACGTGCTTGATTCCAAGAGCCAGCCCTTACAAGGCATTAAGGTCTTCGCGGATGCCGCCCACTTCGCCTACAGCGACAGTGACGGCAGCTACACGGTGGTGAACCTTCCGCCGGCCCTCTACAACCTCGATGCCCTGGAGCCCCTGGCGGGATTGGTCTCATTCGCACATCCCTATTTTGACAATCCGATCTCGGTTGGCCCGGATCGGCAGGCTGCGGATTTCATCGGTGTGAAGGGGTCTCTGATCGTGAAAACACCGTTCATCGCGAAGAAGGCCTCGGGCTGGAGATATCTAGACACCGGACTGGATCCAGGATCGACCTGGACCGAGCCGACGTTCGACGATCGAACCTGGAAAACTGGCGCTGCGATTCTGGGCTACGGTCAGGGCAACGAAAGCACCGTGCTCAAGTTCGGTCCCGACTCGAACAATAAATATCCGTCCTACTACTTTCGAAAGAGCTTTGTGGTGAAGGATCCCCTCACCTACACCAACTACTCCGTGGACGTTCTTCGGGACGACGGCGTGATTCTCTATCTCAACGGAACCGAATTCTATCGAAACAACATGCCAGCAGGAGAGCCTTCGTTTTCCACCCACGCGGTGGACACCGTGGAACCAGATTCCTATCTGCAGACCGTGCTTCCGAACTCCGCCCTTGTGGCGGGTACCAACTGGATCGCGGCGGAAGTTCATCAGGCGACCGGCAACAG
>JAYTTC010000734.1:0-3421 GCA_043745255.1 Verrucomicrobiales bacterium | reverse complement strand
CTAAGGCGACGCTGTAGTTGTCCCCCGCGAGCGTTCCCAGGTCGACGAATCCGCTGTTCTTGGGAGCGTTGGCAGCTTTCCAGAAGGCGTGGTATTGTCCTGGTCCCGCAGCGGTGGATCCACCCACCGCTTCGTTGAGATCATTGATCGCGGTGCACTCGCTGGAGGTCTGATCCACGCCAAGCAACGTGCCAATGTCATTGAGGGGCACCAGTGTGGTAGCTGCGGACCTATCCAGCCTAAACCCATGAAACCCACTCGCTGAGTAGTCGGTCATCGATGTCCCCACAACCATCGAGTTGTTGTTGATGGCGGTGGCGTAGCTTGATTTGCCCGAAAGCGTGCCTGCAAGAACACCCAAGTCTTCTCGCGCCGACGAGGGGCCGGGCCAGTAGAAGGCATGGCCCTGCTTTTCGCCCGGCGAGATTTGCCGCTGCAGGTAGCCAACGATGTTGCCCGCATTGTTGATTCCCAGAGCGGCTTGAGGTCCTTGTTCCCCGGTGGAGGCATCAATCGCGGTGATTGTTGGATTCCAATAAACAGGCCCTCGGTAAGGATAGACGGGGGAATACTTTCCGTATCCGACAACGACACCTGAGCCATTGATCGCATAGGCGAGCGCATACTCGAACGTCCAGCTCCCCCCGTAGAGCCCTAGGTCCGTGATCGTCCCGTTCTGGTAACGATAGGGCCGGGCCGCGGAGGGCGACGGATTTGGAACCCAATCACCTACCACCTTCGGTGGACTGCTGTTGTCTATTGCATAGGCGTGGGAGGGATTGCCAGGGTATCCGCCAATCTCCGTAATCGTGTAGCTCAGAGGCAGAGTTACTGTGTCGTTGTCCGCAATCGTCACACTGGCGCTCCCGGGGCTTCCAACAACATAATAGGAATCAGGCTTGAGGCTCATCGTGACCGTCTCAGGACCTTCATTGCGACTATCCTGGAGGGGCTGGACGTAGACCAACACCGTGTCATACCCTGTTCGAATAAAGACCCCATTTCCATCATAGAGATTCTGAAGACTGCTAGAATCCGTATCGTAGTATTGGAGCAGATAATCAGAACCGTAGAACGCGCTCCCACTGACAGTCGGCAGTGAAAACCGAACGATCAAATTCTGTCCAAGAGATCCGGTGCGAATGATTTTGAATGTGCCCGTATCCAAACCGGCTTCCGAGGCTGCGGCATCACCAAGCGGTGCTGCCGAGGAGATCGTGACTACTGGAGGTGGCTCATTGTCCGTTATAGAGACCGTTGCTTGGTAGGGAAGCCCCACCGAGTAATTGATGGAGCCACCGTCAGGATCCATGATCAAGAAGATCGCTGCCTCGGTGAGCTCAGGAATGGAGTCGTCGGTCGGAGTGATGGTGACATCCACCGAAGCCTGGCCTGCGGGAATGGTTACATAGGCCTGATTTGCCTCAGGCACGCTTTTGACTTGTACCTGAGAAGAAAAGAGATAGTCTGGAGAGTTATTGGGGTTCTCCGTTTGAGCTCCGCCGAGGCGCAAGAAACGAACCGTCAGACTGGAAGTCGTTAAACCTGTTCTACTGAAACGGATGGTTCCTGTGTTACTTCCGGGTTCGGAAGCCGTGGCATCGATGGCTGTGACGGTGACGATAGGATTTCCCCAGTTGACATAGGCAATAGCTGAATCCTCGGCAGGGTCAAAGATGGCATTCGCGGGTAAGTCATCGACGTAGACAGTCACGACGTCTCTTCCCGGAGTACTGACCGTGGACCGTGTGTAGGTCCATGTGGCAGTTCCGCTGGCAGAGGTTGTTGCACTGCCAGTGATCGTGCTAATACCATTAACCTGGAACTGCACTAGCTTTCCGACTACTGCAGTGTTGGCGGGCTGATTCTTGAGCGAGATGTTGAGTGTCGCCGTTCCATTGGGCAGAGTCTGCATGGGGGTCACTAGCAACTGCCGAATGTTGTTACCGCGGATGAGCCCTACGACCGCTGGCTCGATTCCGAGCTGGGCGCTGTCCCCAAAACCATCCTTGTAACTTGCGAAAGGTGACGTGTAGTTGGGCGTGCCTTCAAGAGGGCGTGCGTCGCGCTTGATGATCCAAGGAACAAAGCCGCTCGGCCAGGAAAAGAAGGTCACGAGGCTTGATTCTCCGTTCGCTGTGATATCCGTTTCCCCAATCGGGTTGAGCTTCGGCTGTCCCGCTACTTTGAGAACCGAGCGGCGGCGGAAATTGAGGGCCCACGAGAAATTGCCGAAGCCGGAGAGTACCGGCACTCCATCAGGGATTGGAGCCCTGAGCGGGGGAGCCGAAGTGACGAAATCCTCGAACGTGGTTCCCCAGCCAGAGTAAGAGCCCAACGGGTCTCCTGTTAGAAAGAGTAGACCGGTGACGTGCTGGGAGTAGCCAGTCTGATCTACCGCGAATTCGAGTGAGGGCTGCCAATAGGTTTGCAAATTGTCCTGAGCAGGATCCTCAGCGATAATCATGATGTTGCCCGTAACTGCGCTGGCCCAGATGGTGCTGTTTGCGGTTGCAGCCGCCCACATCGATCCGCTGTCCGGTAACCCCAGATTCGCCGGGCAATCATCAAAAATGATGACGTCGAACGTAGCGAAGTCTGCGGTGCTCTTCGCGAGCCATGTTCCCTCGCTCCAGATCTGGGAGCTTGTTGAGCCAGTGCCAATGGGTGCAAAAGTGGATGTGGCGTTGATATAGGCTTGAATAGCCGAGCTTGACCATGTTGACGGGCCAAAAATCAGGGCTCGTAACGGAGTGGCTGCCCAGAGTTCAACTCGAGCGAATAAGACAACGCAGAGTATTACGACAATCTTCGTGATCGATTTAAACCGAGCGATGGGAACTTTTCTGATCGAGCCATCGATTGAAGCGATGGCTGTGGATTTGATTGAGTCACTCACGAGGAGCTTGAAGAGGCTCTCGCAGCTTGAGGGTGTGTACGTTCGCATCGTTGTGGTTTCCTTGGTTCTGAGCAGAGGGTGCTCGAGGGGTTTTTGGTTGTCGTTTGAACACCTGAGTGGTGCCCACCGGCCTTGCGGGTGAAGTGCGGGGACAAGTCTCTCCATTCCTGGGTGCCTCGAGCGAGGCAGAGAGGGTATCGTGAGACTAGAACATCGACGCAGCATATCGTGCCATTCAAGAGTTGATCCGACTCTATCCCTGGAAGTGCTGACCTCCTTAGAAGGCAGCGATCACGACAAAACAAACCGCCGCTGCGGATGCGCGAAGCTGTACCGAGAAAAAGTGGACGTCAAGAGATTATCAGCGCCAGTTGACCCTAGAATCTGTATCGCCTGATGCTCATGAAACGGCACCAACCCCTATCCAAGCATTGGCGACTGTCGTGGACTGCCCTTGTGCTCCATGTGTCGCTTCTTGGAGCAATGTCCTTGGTCGCCGAAAATGATGGAGAGGGTCATGCG
>JAYTTC010000733.1:0-3432 GCA_043745255.1 Verrucomicrobiales bacterium | reverse complement strand
GGCATGACACCGTTTTTCGGTCGTCATGCCCGTTTTTCTTCCCACCTCCTCTTCGACTCCAATTGCTCTCTCTTCCTTGGGGACAGGCTCTACCTAGTTTTGGGGATGCACAGGTGTTTCAAATTCTGATACACCCCACGAACTCATGAAGCGCCCATGCCACCTTCTGTCCAATAAATGTCCGGTGAATGACTTCCACTCTTTTGCGCGGTTGATTCTGTTAGGCCCCGTGCTGGTTTGCCTTCTGCAGATGCGCCTCGAGGCGGTCCCAGCCACTTCCCTTCCGGTCCTCGCCCCGTCGCCCGGTCCGCTGCCGATCCTGAAGGGGCCGGCATCTCAGACCGTTCAAGAAGGTGACCCAGTTCGATTTGAGGTGATACCCGCCACACCGCACGACGCGGTGACCTATCAGTGGTTTAAGGACGGCGCGGTGATTCCGGGCGCGACCAATACCGTGCTAAACGTCGTCGGGATTGGAGCGCCGTTGGCTCGTTGGACTTTCGACACCGATGCACTGGATGTTCTGGGGGGCTTGGGGGGAACTCTCGTCGGGGGAGCCACAGTGAGCCAGGGGCGACTCCAACTCAGTGGGAGCGGGCAGTACCTGCGGTCGTTGCCGATGGCGGCCGATATCCGGGAGAAAACCTTGGAGGCGTGGGTATACATTGCCGCGGTCGACGGGATCCATCGCGATGTGTTGAGCCTCCAAACCCTTGCGGGCAGCTATCTCACCAATGAGTTCGATGCCATTATTCTGGGCGAGGGAGAAGAGAGTCATTGGAGGGCCGGGAGCGACTATTTTCGGCGGACTCTGTCGTTTGGCGGACCTGTTGAGGCTGCGAGCCCGAGCCAGAGGGTGCATGTTGCGGCGGTCTATTCGGCCGACAACAGGGTCGCTTTCTACCGGAACGGCATTCCCTACGGTGAAAGTTATGTTCCGCGCGGCGACCGATCGACGCTGCGCACCTTCAGCGCTGGTACCTCCGTCGTAACGCTAGGGACTCGGAACCTCGATACCCCTCAATTGGCAGGGGCGTTTCAAGGAGCGATCGACGAGGCCAGACTCTACGATCACGCTTTGAGCCCAGAGGAGATTGCCCGGTCGTATGCTGCCGGCCCGGACAGTCTGCCGGCGGGCGCGCGGCGCGGCGCAGCGGCGGCGGATGCGGGTTTCTACAGCGTCACGGTCACGGGTAATGGCGGTGAGAACACCACCCTAGTCGCAGCACTCGTGGTCCAGCCGAAGACGGTGGTGTATGAGAGTAGCTTCACAACGACACCCGGAAGCGAGTGGTCGTCGAGAATCACCAGTGTGACGCCGATTGGTGTCCGAAAATTCCTTGGCGAGTTCGGAAATCAGACCGTGACCTTGTCGTTGTCCAACCTGGCGCCACACACCGCACTGGAAGCTTCATTGGATCTTTTTATCATCAGGTCATGGGACGGAAACAATACCAGCGTGGGGCCCGACGTTTGGGAGTGTCAGGTCGTGGATGGACCCAAGTTGATGCGGACATCCTTTGAAGTTGCCCTGCCGAATTATTTTTATCCTATTGGCCAGGCCTATCCAGGCGTTTTCCCCAGCGACTCTTTCCCTCCGTTCACTGGGGCCTCTGAGATAGACACTCTTGGCTATGCCTTCGGCAATTATGGCCAGATGAACGCGGTCTACCGCCTCAACTTCAGTTTTGCTCACACCCACAGCAGCGCGAGGCTCCAATTCTCGGCCAGCGGGCTTCAGGCTTTGACGGATGAGTCCTGGGGTTTGGATAATATGCGGGTGGAGATGTTCAACGCGCCGGGAGGAGTGGTGGAGCTTGCGGTGCCGCTGGTGCGGGTGCCAGAAGAGGGGGGCAGCGCCCTCCTTCAGGTGAATCGCATCGGTGGGAGTGTCGGCGCGGTAGCCGTAGATTTTCAAACGATTAACGGCACCGCGCTTGCAGGCGTGGATTTTTCGGCTGTGGCCGGAACTCTCATCTTCGCGGACGGCGAAACCAACAAAGTCATCAGCATCCCCATTCTTCCAGACACCGTGTCCGAGGCGTCTCAGGACTTTCACCTGTTCTTGAGCAACCCCGTGGGGGGTGCCGTCCTTGGCCGCAAGTCCGCGACGGTGACGATTCTCGACAATGATGGATTCATCGAGTTCGTCCGAACTCATTACGTGGCGACGGAAATGAACGAGAGCCTTACGGTGGACCTTCACTGGACCGGTGATACCAATGCCACTGTTTCTGTGGCGCTGAGCTCGGTCGGCGAGACGGCATGGTCGAACGGCTCGGATTTTGTGGGTTTGGTAAATCAGGTGGTCACCTTCAATCCCGGTGAGACCACGAAGAGCGTGGCGATTTCTCTGGTGGACAATCCGTGGATGGAGGGGGAGGAGACGCTCCGGCTGGAACTCCACGATCCTTCGGGTGTCGCGAGTCTCAATGAACGCCGCGTTGCTTTCCTGGTCATCCTCGATGATGACACTCCTACCGGGCCGGGGAGGGGCCTGAACGAACGCGTTCAATCGCTCCTCGTTGAGCCGGACGGGAAAATTCTCCTGGGGGGCGGATTCTCGTCCGCGAACGGTATACCGCGCTCCGACGTGGCGCGGTTCCAATCCGACGGCACCCTCGACACGACGTTCAATCCGGGCAGTGGCGCGAACAATCAGGTGGAAACCTTGGCCCTTCAGCTGGACGGCAAGATCCTCATCGGCGGCTGGTTCACCGCCTACAACGGTATCACCCGTAATCGAATCGCACGTCTGAACCGCGATGGATCGCTGGACATCGGCTTCAATCCAGGAATGGGTGCCGACAACACGGTGTACAAAATACTGCTTCAGCCGGATGGGAAAATCGTGATGGTCGGCGCATTCACCACTTTCAACGGAGTGACGCGCAATCGCGTCGCGCGCCTCAATGCCAACGGAAGTCTGGACACCAGTTTCGATCCAGGCAGCGGCGCCAACAATACCATATGGGGCGTCGCACTTCAGTCTACCGGCCGAATCATCCTCAGCGGCGCGTTTTCCACCTTTAATGGCGGGGCACGCATTCGTCTCGCACGGCTCAACGCCGATGGATCGCTCGATAACAGCTTTAGCTTGGGCGTGGGAATGAACGCGCGGGCGAATGTCATCCTCCCTCTGACGGGAGACAAACTGCTGCTCGGCGGTCTGTTCACCACTATCAACGGGGTGACGGCAAACCGCATGGCTCGGCTCAACGCAAATGGGACCTTGGACACGTCATTCAACGTGGGAAATGGCCCTAACAGTACCATCTGGTCCATGGCCATGCAGCCGGATGGGAGGATTCTTGTCGGCGGAGATTGGACCACATGGGAAGGTGTGGAGCGGGCCCACTTGGTTCGAGTGAACGCTAACGGCAAGCTGGACAACTCCTTCGCCGTGGGCCCCGGCGCGAATGCGTATGTCGG
>JAYTTC010000732.1:0-3438 GCA_043745255.1 Verrucomicrobiales bacterium | reverse complement strand
CCCGATTGGCTATGCCGCCGGTGGGATTTGCGATGGGGCCGCGAGAAACTTGTTCAACTCCTCAAGTGGAACAACCAGGCACCCCCCTTATTCGCTCGGATGAATTCTCTCCGGATGGACCGAGGGACGCTGGAGGGTCTGTGGCAAAAAGAAGGAGTCCGCTTCGTGCATCGCGAGTTTCCCTGGGCACCCAAGGCCGACGTTTACGAACTGACGGAGCATCCCGCTCTCACCTCACTGAAAAGTTTCAACGACGGCGGTTTCTATGTTCAAGACCCCAGCACATTGATGGCCGTAAGCCACCTGGACCCGCAGCCCGGAGAGACGGTGCTGGACTTGTGCGCAGCCCCAGGGGGAAAGACGGTGTTCATCGCTCAGCTGATGAAGAACCAGGGCCGGATCATTGCCCAGGACACACACCGCGCTCGAATGGAGTTGATCAAACAGAATTGCTCGCGATTGGGCGTCACCTGCGTCCAAGTCTCAGGCAGCACTACCGTAACCCACCCTGAGCTCAGCCTTCAGTTCGATCGCGTTCTCGTCGATGCCCCCTGCTCCAACACCGGAGTGATGCGACGTCGCGTGGATCTACGTTGGCGGGTCTCCTCTGAAGAAATCAACCGACTCCAGGAGGTGCAGGTAGGTTTGCTCGACGACGCTGCCGCCCAGGTCAAACCGGGAGGAGTGCTGGTCTATAGCACCTGCAGTTTGGAACCCGAAGAAAACGAGTCTGTGATTCGTAAATTTCTTGCCCTACACAATGAATTTAGAACGGTTCAAGATACTCACCTTCAACCCTTTGAAAATGGTGTCGACGGGGCTTATGTCGCTGTTCTTCGCAAGCGAAACACCCCAGGAAATCAAAACCAAGGTTGACAACAAAGCTCACCGCTTCCAGTATTCACCTGTAAGATAAGTCCTTTACTAATGATTATGTCTAGCGCACCTGAAACCAAACTGACGCACAATGAGGTGATCAAGGCAGCGATTCCGACCTTGGCAGGAACCATTGGGGCGACTCTGGCGGATCCGGCGGTCGACCGGTTTGCGGAGGACGACACTCAGTTTCTGAAGTTTCACGGAATCTACCAACAGGACGACCGGGACAAGCGGAAGACGGGCAAGTTTTACATGTTCATGATTCGCGGACGAATCCCAGGCGGAGTGCTCACCGCGCCTCAATATCTGGTCTACGACGATCTGGCAACGCGCTACGGCAACCAGACCCTCCGGATCACCTCGCGGCAAAGCTTTCAATTTCACGGCGTGGTGAAGAGCGGCCTGGGCAAGTTGATGAAAGGAATCAACGAAGCGCTGCTGGATACATTGGCCGCGTGCGGTGATGTGAATCGGAACGTCATGGCGCCCCCGACACCGCCAATCGACGCATTGCATCTGCAGGTGCTCGAAGATGCGCGTCGAGTGTCGCAGGCACTGCTCCCGAAAACCAAGGCCTACCATGCCATCTGGGTAGAAGGGGTGCAGTTGAATCTGGAAGATCCGGAGAACAAGGAGTTCAACGACCCCTTGTACGGCAAACAGTATTTGCCTCGGAAATTTAAGATCGCCTTCGCCATCCCTCCGCTCAACGACACCGACCTGCTCACCAACTGTCTTGGATACATCGCAATCGAAGAGAACGGTCGATTGCTGGGTTACAATCTGACCGCCGGCGGGGGATTGGGCATGAGCCACGGCAACGCCGAGACGTTTCCAAGGGTGGCGGATGTCGTCGGATTCGTGGCACCGGAACAGCTGGTGGAAGCCTCCAAAGCCGTGTTGACCGTGCACCGTGACTTTGGAGATCGCACCAATCGCAAGCATGCACGGCTGAAGTATGTGCTGGAAGAGCGCGGCGTGGAATGGTTTCGTCAAGAGCTCGAAACACGGCTCCCTTTCAAGATCGGCCCGGCCCGCCCCTTCCAGTTCTCTCGCCAGGGCGATCTGTTCGGCTGGCATCGTCAGCATGATGGACAGTCCTTCCTGGGTCTGTACGTGGAGACGGGTCGGGTGAAAGATCAAGGGAACACCCGGCTGAAAGCCGCGCTGAAATTGATTGCGGAAAAGTTCGCTCCTGAGATTCGGCTGACTCCCTCGCAGAACATCGTTCTTGCGAACCTCAAGCCAGGCGATCATAGCGCGATCACCCAGATCCTGGCCGAGCACGGGGTTCCCGTGGAAAACCAGGCCACCGTGATTCGCCGCGCATCGATGGCCTGCCCGGCACTTCCGACCTGCGGGTTGTCGCTAGCTGAGTCCGAACGATATCTCCCTGATCTCCTCGGACGCATCGAATCGCTATTGGGTGAGATTGGCCTTGCGGACCAGGAGATCATCATTCGGATGACGGGCTGTCCCAATGGCTGCGCTCGGCCCTACATGGCCGAGATCGGATTCGTTGGAAAAGCTCCGGGCAAATACAATATTTACCTGGGTGGAAACGAGTCCAGCACTCGACTCAATCGCCTGCACCGAGAGAGCCTGAAGGAGGTCGAGATCCTCAGCGAACTGCGTGGGCTTCTCACGCGCTTCGCAGGCGAAAGGATCGGTGCAGAGCGATTTGGCGACTGGTGCGCAAGGGTTCTATGGAAGGAACCTGTGGCCGCAAAGGCCTGAGGCAGTGAAACCACGCTAAACCCGACCGTTAAACTTTTTTATCCATGCTGACTCCCGCTGAAGTGGCGAGCCTGAACGAGCGCTTTAATGTTGCGTCCACCGAGGAGATTTTAAAGTGGACCTGGCAGCGTTTCGGTAAGCGCGCGGCTATCGGCACCAGCTTCCAGGGAGCGGGACTCGTGATGATCGATCTAGCCAAGAAACACGGCCTCGATTTCCCCGTCTTCACACTCGATACTCATCTGCTGTTTCCGGAGACCTACGCGCTCAAGCAGCGACTCGAGAGCTTCTTCGGCTTGCAGATTGAAGGCTTGCAACCCGACCTGACACTCGACCAGCAAGCCGCCGCGCAGGGACCCGAACTGTGGAAGCGAGATCCAGACCTTTGCTGCACCCTGAGGAAGGTCATGCCACTCCAGGCGAAACTCTCGGATCTCGACTGCTGGATCACCGGTCTTCGTCGGCAGCAGTCTGATACCCGGTCGAGCATCGGGGTGATCGAAGTCTACGTGGCCGACGAATCGTCCGGCCGTGAGATCGTGAAGATGAACCCGATGGCGGGATGGTCACGCGATGCCGTCTGGAAATATCTCCACGAGCACCACATTCCCTACAACCCGCTCCACGACCAAGGGTATCGCTCGATCGGCTGTCAACCGTGCACCTCAAAGAGCGAGGGTGGAGAAAATGAGCGGGCAGGACGCTGGACCGGATTCAACAAAGTAGAATGTGGCATCCACACCTTCATGGCCAAGAAGCCCCCGACGAAAGCCTGACTTAAAGCGCAAACAGAACGACCCATGGACTACCTCTCAAAACTCG
>JAYTTC010000731.1:0-12856 GCA_043745255.1 Verrucomicrobiales bacterium | reverse complement strand
CCTCGTGCGTCGGATCCAAATACTCAACGAACTGTTTGTGCGCATAATCAAAAAACGTAGCGCAGGCCTCCTCAACAACCGCTTTCGCTGTTCCCGACTCCGCGTCCACGGCGACCACCCGCATGACCTGATGACCTCTTTGGTTGTAGACGAAGAGAAACCGCTTTGAATCGGCGTCCCAGTGAAGTGAATCGTTCTCCCAGGGATTGGCAAAGAGCGCGTCGCTGACGGGGATCTCGATGCGCCGTTCAACATCGAACAAGTGCGGTTTGCGCTGAGGAATCCGATCTCCAGGCTTGAGGTAGTCGATGCTCTCCAGCTTGGGCTGAAGCTGGTCTGCGGGTGATGACTCCACGTAATAGACTTTATGGTCCTGCGGCTTGGTGGTGCGGAAGGCCACCAGCTTTCGAGAATCGGGGGACCAGGCGACCTCCGGGATGTAGGAGTCGTCCGCATTCCCCTCCCGACTGAGCAGGATCTCCCCCTCCCCATTCGTCGGCTTGATGCGCAGATTGTAGTCGCGCACATAGGCCGTCCATTTTCCGTCCGGGGAGGCGATCTCCTGCCGCCGAGACTCGCTGGATTTGATCGTCGGGGCTTTCGACACCTCGGTCAGCACAGCGTCACTCAAATCGAAGCGCCAGCGTTTGTCTCCTGCGGAAAATTGAACCTCATTCGCGGTCTTGCTAAATTCAATGGCCGCGAAAGGAAGCTGCAGGGGATCGATCGATTTCTTAAGCTGCGTCGACAGCGCTGCGGCGAGCAGTCCGTGATCAAATGCTCTTTCCCGCCTGCCAGTAGCACCCTCGATGACTACAAACTCGCGCTGCCCAGGGGCGACATCGCGCCGGTACCAGAACCGGGCCCTCTTGCCGAAGAATCGAACCTGCACGTCTGCGTTGAGCACCTTGTCCCGGGTCAACTCATCGAGCTTCCGGGCGCGCTCGTAGTCGGCCTGAGTCCCTTGACCCGAGGCTGCGACTCCCCATCCGAACGCGAGACAAACCAATATGATCCAGCGGCGAGCAACTAGAATTGGCATGCTGTGAGAAATAAAAACCGACGAACCCAGGACAAGGCAAAGGAATCCAAACACGGTCCTCAAACGGCTGCTAAGGAGCAGGCTCTTGCTGAGTGATGCAATGGAAGGAGCCCAGTCCCCAGATTAACTCCGAGGAGTCAACCCCCACCACCTTCCGATCGGGAAACTCCTGCTGCAGGATCTCCACCGCCCGGGCGTCATTTCGATGTCGGAAGGTCGGAACCAGCACCAGCTCGTTAGCGATGTAGAAATTCGCGTAGCTGGCTGGCAGTCTCTGCCCTTGGTAGTGCACCATCCCGGGGGTGGGTAGCGCCACGACTTTGAACAGATGGCCGTCCTGGTCGGTGGCTCGACGCAGGCGCTGGAAGTTTTCCTGCAGCAGCTGGAAGTTTGCATCCTCGATATCCTCCTCCACGATGGTGACCATCGTAGTTGGGCTGACGAACCGGGCCAGATCATCGATGTGACCGTCGGTATCGTCCCCCACGATCCCTTCCCCCAGCCAGACGATGCGCGAGACCCCAAGAAAATCCCGTAAGTATTGGGAGATTTCTGACTGACTCAGCTTCGGATTTCGATTCGGATTCAGCAGACAGGCCTCGGTGGTAAGCAGTGTACCGCGGCCGTTCACCTCGATCGATCCTCCTTCGAGGATGATGCCTGGGGAGAAGAGCGGAAGCCTCCGGAGCTCGGCCACCCGCTGAGGCACGGCGTCGTCCAGGTCGAAAGGGGGATACTTCCCGCCCCACGCGTTATATCCCCAGTCGATGATAGCCCTTTCGCGTACGCCATCTCGCGTGCGGACCAAAAAGATCGGACCGTGATCGCGGCACCAAGGTTCATAGGCCGGGAAGGGATGAAAGAACACGCGCTCGGTAGGAACGTGATGCTCCTGAAGCACCGCGCGCACGGTTTCCTCCATCTCCCGATTCCAAACGTTGATATTGACGTCTTCGACGGTTACCAAATGACGGATCAGTTCCGCATAGACCGGCGGTACGGTGTCATATCTGTCAGGAAAGCTGATGCCATCGCGCCGCGGCCAGGAAAACCAGGTGCCGGCATGCCGCTCCCATTCCGCGGGCATCCGATAGCCCAATTGCGTAGGATTGCGACGCAGCAGAAACGTCGTGCTCATTGGGGGGAGAGGTTAGAAAAGCCCGGCACGCGGAGCAATGATCAAAGAGGATTTGAACGCTCATTTGATAAACGGCGAGGGATTGGATTTCTAGCAGGCCGCCTTGCGAACGCCAGCGAATGGCAAAATTTACCCCAGGCTCGGGTCGCGGAATTGGTGTCCAAATTCCGACGGCCTGCTAGGCTCCGCAGCCATGCGAATTCTTTCAGGCATCCAGCCCTCTGGCGCGCTGCATCTCGGAAATTTTTTCGGGATGATGCGACCGGCCATCGAGTTACAGGACCGAGGCGAGGCTTTCTACTTCATCGCCGACTACCATTCGATGACCTCGCTCTTCGACCCTGCGGAGCGGCGGCGAAACACACTCGACGTCGCCCTGGACTTTCTTGCCTGTGGCCTTGACCCGAAGAAAGCCATTTTCTGGAGACAATCCGACCGTCCCGAAGTGGTCGAGCTCTCCTGGCTCCTCACCACACTCACTCCCATGGGTCTGCTTGAGCGCTGTACTAGCTACAAAGACAAAATTGCCCGTGGCATCTCCGCCAACCACGGTTTGTTTGCTTATCCAGTGCTGATGGCAGCGGACATCTTGCTCTACGATTCAAATATCGTGCCGGTGGGCCGGGATCAGAAGCAGCACGTCGAAGTCACCCGTGACATAGCGATCAAGTTCAACGAAGCCTATGGCCAAACATTCGTGATCCCCGAGCCCCAGATCCGTGAGGAAGTCGCCCTGGTGCCAGGCACCGATGGTCAGAAGATGAGCAAGAGCTACGGCAATACCATCGAGATTTTTGGTGAAGAGAAGGCAGTGCGAAAGAAGATCATGGGCATCACGATGGACAGCCGAACCCCACAGGAGCCTAAGCCGGATGCCGAGAAGAATTTCGCCGTCCAAATCCTAAAGCTCGTGGCCCCTGCGGACATCGCCAAGGACGTAGAAGAACGACTCCGGGCAGGAGGCTTCGGATACGGCGATCTGAAGAAGGCGCTATTCGAGCACTACTGGAACTATTTCAGCGCCGCACGGGTGAAGCGGGCGGAACTCGCTGCGAATCTCGATTACGTGAATCAGGTCCTTCGCGAAGGGGCCGAGCGCGCGGAGAAGATCGCGACCCCAGTGTTGAAGCGAGCCAAGACAGCCTGCGGATTGATTTAAACTCACTCAGCGAATCACTGTCCTCAGACGATTCGAGGGATGGGCCGATACGGCCCACACTACAGAATTGCAGCTGACGTGCCCTCGCACGGTTTCCATCTTCTGTAGCGTCGTCCGTATCGAACGATCCGGCCGGGGGATGGGCCGATACGGCCCACACTACAGAATTGCAGCTGGCATGCCCTCGCACGGTTTCCATCTTCTGTAGTGTCGTTCGTATCGAACGATCCGGCCGGGGGATGGGCCGATACGGCCCACACTACAGAATTGCAGCTGACGTGCCCTCGCACGGTTTCCATCTTCTGTAGCGTCGTCCGTATCGGACGATCCGGGCGGGGATGGGCCGATACGGCCCTTTGCTCCTTTCTGTTGGGCGTGAATCAAAATCGCCTTAACACGCAAACCGGATTTCGAAATCAGGCATTTCGCGCGCTCAACGATCAAACATCAGCATGAGATACGCACCGAAAAGCAGCAGGTGAACGCAGCCGAGCAAAACATTCGTGCGCGGCAACGAAAAGGTGAGCAGGCTGGCGACGACTGTCCCCTTGCTGGAGAGCCCCCAAAGGCGGCCACGCGGCGGTCTACGCCCGGATACGAGGCCTGGGCCGACCGCACCGTCTTGATGATCTGGCCAACCGCGACATCACCGCCAGCATAGGAGGCCGAGAAGACTGACATTACAGGACTGCAACTCCATGACTCCCAGGTCCGCCATCGATCAGTCAGAAAGCTTCTTCCGCCACTTCGCGAGCTGCTTTGCCACTTCACCTGTTCCCGGTGCCCCCACGATTCGGCGGCGCTGCATAGCCTTAGTGAGATCGAAGGTGGCAACCACATCCGCCGCGAACCGCGGCTCAATGGCTTGGAACTCGGCGAGAGTGACGTGATTTAACGGTCTGCCGACACGCTCGGCGAATCCCACCACCGCGCCCACGGCATGATGCGCCTGACGAAACGGAAGCCCTTTGCGCACCAGATAGTCCGCGAGATCGGTGGCCAACAAGGTGGGATCCGCTGCGGCGCGAGCACAGTTGGGTCGAATGACCACCGTGTTCGCCATCATAGCCGACATCAGCCGAACACAGGCCCGCACCGTATCCACCGAATCGAAGAGTCGTTCCTTGTCCTCCTGCAAATCGCGATTGTAGGTCATCGGCAAACCTTTCAAGAGGGTCAGCAGCGAGACCAGATTCCCCACCACTCGAGCCGTCTTGCCTCGCGTCAGCTCCGCGACATCCGGATTTTTCTTCTGCGGCATGAGCGAAGATCCCGTCGTGTAGGCATCGGAAATCTTAATGAAGGCAAACTCCGCGCTCGCCCAGAGAATCACGTCTTCCGAGAGGCGAGAGAGGTGGACGGCAAGCAAAGCCGCGTCGGCGGCGAACTCCACCATGAAGTCGCGATCACTCACCGCATCCATCGAGTTTTGAGTGACTCTGGCCTTGCCGTTTTCATCCACGAACTGGAGCAACCGTGCGACCAGCTCGCGGTCGATAGGCACCGTGGACCCTGCGATTGCACCGCTCCCCAGTGGACACTCGTTCAACCGCCAGTACGCATCGTCCAAACGGCTACGATCCCGTTCGAGCATTTCCACGTAGGCGAGCAGATGATGTGCGAAGTAGACGGGCTGTGCCCTCTGAAGATGGGTATAACCGGGAATCACCACGTCAGAGAACTGCTGGCCCAGAGCCACCAGCGTGCTCTGAAAACTCGCGATCTCGTCACTCAGCGCGCAGATCTCGTCTCGCAGCCAGAGCCGGACGTCCAGTGCGACTTGGTCGTTCCGAGAACGGGCAGTATGCAGCTTCGCCCCGGCGGGGACACGTCGCGTGAGCTCCGCCTCGATATTCATGTGCACATCCTCGAGCTCGGACTTCCATCGGAATTTCCCCGCCGCGATCTCCGCGGCGATTTGATCCAGGCCGTTGAGGATTTCTTTGAGCTCCTTGACGGTGATTACTCCGATCTTGCGCAGCATGGTCGCGTGCGCCTTCGAGCCCTGGATATCGTGAAACCACAGCCGATGATCGAAAGAAATCGACTCGGAAAACCGGGCAACGTCGGCCGCCGGCCCGCTTGCGAACCGTCCACTGCGGGAAACAGGTGAACTCTTTTTCATTTCTTACAGGAGCTGGGAAAGGGTATTCGGAACCTCCGCTCTCACACGGCTGCGGTTCCAGATCCGAGTCGGGCGAGCTCGGCGCGCACCAGTTCGGTCATGCGATCGACGGCCTTCGCCACCGGCACCAGTTCAAGAGCTCCACCGCGCGGCTTCAACTCCACCTCGCCCTTGGCGAGGGACTTGTCGCCGATCGCGATCCGAAAGGGAATTCCGATCAGATCGGCGTCCTTGAATTTCACCCCAGGCCGGTCATCTCGATCGTCGAGCAAGACCTCGATGCCGCGCTGTGTAAGCTCCTGGTAAAAGAGCTCTGCCGTGCTCATGGCCGCAGTGCCGGCAATCCCCAAAGGGGTAATCAGCACTTGATAGGGAGCCACGCTGGCTGGCCAGCGAATACCGTCCTTGTCGTGGCACTGTTCGATCACCGCCTGCAGGGTCCGGGTCACACCGATGCCGTAGCATCCCATGACCGCCGGGAGCCGTTTTCCGTCCTCGGACAGGAACATCGCTTCCAGCTTCTCGCTGTACTTGGTTCCCAGCTTGAAAACATGTCCGACCTCAATCGCCCTTTGAACTTTCAATGGCTCACCGGTTGTGACCGAGAGCTCGCCGACCTTCACGCTGCGGATATCCGACCACTGGGTCACGCCAATATCCCGATCGATATCCACATGCCGGAGATGGAATCCATCCTCATTGGCACCGGTGGTCATGCCCGCAGCGCCTTTCAGCGCGAGATCGGCATAGACCGGGATGCCTGCAGCAGACGCCGGAAGTTGAACCGCGCCCAGACTTCCAGGATGCGCGCCCAGACCTGCAAAAATTTCCTCGGCACCGGCGGCGCGGAAGATCGGAGTGCCCAAACAGCCTGCCAGCTTCGCCTCGTTCGCTTGGTCATCTCCTCGCAAGAGGCAAAGGGCCAGCTTTCCGCCCACCGAGTAGACCAGCGTTTTGATCTGGTGCTCGGCCGCCACGCCATAGGGCGCGGCCGCGAGAGCTTCGATGGTCACAACTCCGGGCGTGGCGAACTTCTCCGGGCTGGCTCCCGTGGAGACGGAGGGTGTGGGAAGCAGCGGACCGCGGCTGCTGGCTTTTTCAACATTTGCTGCGTACTTGCCCGAGTCGACATAAGCGACCTCGTTTTCCCCTGTTTCCGCGGGAACCATGTACTCATGGCTATAGTTGCCTCCGATCACACCCGTGTCGGCTTCCACGGCAAAGGCCTTCAGCCCACAGCGGGAGAAGATTCGCGCATAGGCGTCATACATCTTGTGATAGCTCGCCATGGCCCCCTCATCGGTCGCATCGAAGGAATACGCGTCCTTCATGATGAACTCCTTGGCACGCATCAACCCGAACCGGGGCCGGATCTCGTCGCGAAACTTGAGTCCGATCTGATAAAAATTCTTAGGCAGCTGGCGGTAGGAATTGAGTTCGTTGGCCGCGAGCGTGGTGATGACTTCCTCGTGAGTGGGGCCCAGGACCCATTCCTTGCGTGCGCGATCACGAACCTTGTAGAGGACGTCTGCGGCGGTCTCGTATCGGCCGCTCTTCTGCCAGATCTCAGGGGGTTGCAGCGCCGGCATCAGAACCTCAATCGCCCCCGCGCGATCCATCTCCTGGCGAACGATTCCCTCCACCTTGCGCAGAGCGCGAAGTCCGATAGGGAGGAAACTATAAAGACCGCCGGCGAGCTTGCGAACCAAGCCGGCTCGGAGCAATAGCTGATGCGAGATGATCTCCGCATCGGCCGGGGTTTCCTTCAAAGTCGGGATCAGAGTCTGGGTCCAACGCATAAGGGGACGGTTGTAGAGGGGACGGCAGGGAGGGTCAAGGACGGCCAAAGGCAAAATTGGGGCGCGGAGGCTCCCGGGATCACCGAGTCCATCCGCGCCATCCCAATCCATCCTACTTCACCGTATTGACCAGCGGCGAGAGTCCTTGGATACGGACTTCCAAACGATCCCCGCTCTCAATCGGGCCGACCCCGCTCGGCGTGCCGGTGACGATCACGTCGCCTGGGAGCAGCGTCATGTTGGTGGAGATGAAACTCACCAAGTGGAAGCAATTGAAAATGAGCTGGCTGGTATTCGAATTCTGCCGCAGCTGCCCATTCTGGAAGAGCTGGATGGTGAGATCATGCGGGTCGATCTTGGTTTCGACGTAGGGCCCCAGTGGCGTGAAGGTATCAAACGACTTGGCGCGCGCCCACTGACTCTCGGCGTTTTGGATGGTGCGATCGCTGATGTCCTGCGCCGCAGTGTAACCAAAGATATAGCGGGCGGCGGCGGCGGGCGTGACATTTCTCACGCGCCGTCCAATCACGATCGCGAGCTCCGCCTCATAGTCGACCTTATGATTGGCAAATGGGATCTCGACCTTGGCCCCATCCGGAATCAGGGAGGTCGGTGCCTTGAGCCAGAACAGCGGCTCCTTCGGCAGAGGCTTGTTTGCCTCTCGCGCGTGATCGGCGTAATTCAGGCCGACCGCGATAATTTTGGAAGGACTGACCGGCGTCAACGTACGCAGGCCCTTGAACGGCGTAGGTTTCTTATCGAAGGAGGGCGAGCCGAACACATCCCCGTGCAAGCGGAACAGTTCGCCATCGACCACCTTGGCAAAGAAAATCTCGTCGCCTTTTTGAAATCGCCCGATTGCTGCCATAGAAAATTGTGGAGGGTTAGTAACAAATCAACTCCCGTAACGGCAAGCCCTTTCGGGGAAAACGCAAAAACTGAGCAAAATTCATAGAAACTTACTGCTTCCCCGACCGGACTTTCTACACTCCCAACTACTCGTATGCAGATTCAACTCGCCGTGCTGTGTGACGCCGCCACCGATTATGCCGGCAAGCTCAATTTGCTGGGGACTTTCGACACTTTGATGACCAGCCACCTGCCGGCGGTGCATCCCCAATGCTCGATTGCCCTTCGAATCACTTTCCAGAAGGCCGAAGAAGGAAAGCACGTCATTAAGCTCAATTTCATGGACGAAGACGGTCGCTCGGTCATGTCCCCTCTGGAGATGCACCTGGATGTGGTGATCCCGGAGGATACTATTTTCCAGTCTCGCAACGCCGTCATTACCCTGCAGAACCTGAAACTCGAGCGACTGGGACTCTATTCGGTGGAAATCTCCATCGGCGGCAAGCAGCAGACGAGCATCCCGCTCCTGGTGAAACAACTCGCTCCGTTCACCCCCCACCAAACCGGCACCCCCTACTGAAGACATGTCCTGGCAGGAGCTTTCCCACTTCCCCGCCGCCACTCAGGCGATCCATCGCAGCCTGAGCAAGGGACGGCTGGCTCATGCGTATTTGCTGGTGGGCGAAGAGATGGAGAGCCTTGAGCGATTTGCACGAGCGCTCGCCAAAACTCTGAATTGCCTCCAGCCCCCGACGCGGGGTGACAGCGGTCTTCCCCTGGAAAGTTGCGATCGCTGTCTGAGCTGTCGCAAGATCGATCAGTGGAACCATCCGGACATCGTCTGGGTGCGGGCGGAATCCAAATCGCGCCAGATTCGGGCGGAACAAATCATGGATCTGCTGCAGGGGATCTATCTCAAGCCGAACGAGAGCCGTTACAAGGTGAATGTCATTGTCGCGGCTGATCGGATGAACGACACGGCCTCGAACAAATTCCTTAAAACCCTCGAGGAACCTCCGTCGAACTCGGTACTGATCCTCCTCTCCACCGCTCCCGAGCAGTTGATTGAAACCATTCGATCCCGCTGCCAGCGGATCACTTTGCTTGGAGTTGAAGATCGCGAGGTTCAGGACAGCGAGTGGTTGTGGCTGCAGTCCTTCGGCCAGGCCGCCGCGGCAGACGCCGGCGGATTGCTCGAACGTTACCGACTCCTGTCCCTGCTCCTCAAACAGCTCGCGGAATTGCACAAGGCTACTGAGGAACGACTGCGCGAGGACTCGCCCCTGGAGAAGGGAGCGGATCTAGATCCCGAGCTTAGGGATCGATTGGAGAAGGAGTTGGACGCCGCAGTCGAAAGCGAATACCGCCGTCAGCGGGGAGAGATCCTCGGGTCGCTGCAATGGTGGCTGCGCGACATCTGGCTGCTCACGGTTCAAGCAGATGAAAACAGCTCTCGATATCCGCAACTGCAGGAGGCCACCTCCATCATTGCCCGTCGGCTCCGGCCGGAGCAGGCGCTGAATAATCTCGAGGAAATTGAGAAAACGCAGCAACTGCTGAATAGCACCAATGTTCAAGAGGCACTTGCGCTCGAGGTCGGGCTCTTGAAATTGAGACTGTAACCGGCAGGCCGCTGCGGAAGCATTTGAGGATCCGAGATTCAGAAAATCCCTCAACGAAGAGCGCCGTCTTGTGAAGGTGCAGCAGATCCAAGCATTGGTAGAGCCTCTGACGCCCCATTGCCGAGGCACTCGCAAAAACATGGCGGCAAGACGTACTGCGGGAGGTGGGTGAGTCTCAACGATTCTAGCAAGGCGATGGGGCGGGCTTTCAGCCCTCCTGGTGTTTTTGCGGCGTTGTCCTGGGCCGATGGCCCAGGCTGAGATGGGGCGCACCGTTGGCGCTGGAGGCTGAGGGCCAAAGGCCCGGTTACATTCTTCCCACTCTTTCAGCCCGCGAGGGCGCATCACAACGCTGAGGTCCAACGGGCCAAAGGCCCATTCCATCCCAGCCTTGGGCAACGCCCAAGGTGCAGGGTCCATCGACACGCAAGAGGGCTGAAGGCCCGATCCATCCGCGCGGAGGATAGGCCGGGCTTTCAGCCCTCCTGGTGTTTTTGGGACGCTTGTCTTGCACATCGTGTGCCTGGCTGCGTTCCCTGCGGAACGGGGCTAACTCAGGTTTTCGGGTCGAAGCCATCCAACGCCGCGCGGACCGCAGTCACCAAAGCACGAACCCGAACGGACATCGCAAAATCGGAGGGTGCTTCCAATGTGTAATTGTGACGGACGTTGTGATGCGCCAGGTAGAACGCTTCAGGCCATTCGGCTCGTTCCGGCATAGAGCCCACAAAACGGATCATTCCATTCACCGCCTCGCGCCCTTCGATCTGAGCCGCCAGATCCAGAGGACAAACCCTGGATACAGCCTGGGTCATCCGCTCGGCAAGCGAGGGACGTGAGTCAGGGTTGAGCTCGTAGATGTAGAAGCCATTCGACTCCCAATCCTCATGAAGAATCAACGCCAGGTCGAAGTTCGGTTGCCTCCCAAGCCAGTTGATATGCGCCTCGACCGCCGGAGCGCGACCGAGATGGTAGTCGCGATTGAGGTCCAGACCGTCCTCATTTTCGCGCGTGTTCCGTGCGAAGCCCACGGGGTTTAGGCAGGGCACCGCCCAGTAGTTGAATCGATCAGGCCACTGATTCTCGGTCAGCAACTGGCGCATTGCCAAAGGACCCGCAGGCTCATCGCCATGGATGCCCGCGGAAAGATAGATATTCGAGGAAGCACTCGGGTGTCGTCGAACAAACGCGGGGAGTGATCGACCGTCCTTGAATGCCAGTGGATCCAGGGTCCATCCCGAGGAGAGCGCCAACTCGCTGGCTTCGCCGATCAACCGATCGACATCGATTCGCTCCCCTCGGTAGCTACCCTGATTGCGGCCCACACGGATTCCGGGATCAATATCGCCCGCCGACATCGCACTTTCCTTATTAGGGGAGCGTCGCTTCCGCAGCTCGACGCGATTTGAACTCGATGGGAGCGGTCTGATCCGCAAAGCCATGATTGTCCCAGTCGGGATCCAGCCCCAGGTCCTTGAGCATTTGCAGATCTTTGTCTACCGATTGATTCAACGTGGTGAGATAGTTCCCCACCATCAAGGCGCTCGCGCCGGCGGTGAAAATCATGCTTTGAAGGTCCCGCAGATTTACCGTGCGCCCTCCCGCGACCATGATTTCTTGTCGAGGCAGGATGAATCGGAAACAGGCGATCGTCTGAAGAATCTCGAGTGGCGGCACCGGAGCATTCTTTTCAAATGGGGTACCGGGAATCGGATTGAGAATATTGATTGGAACCACGTTCGCTCCAATTTCCTTGAGCGAGAAGGCTAGATCAAGACGATCTTCCCAGGTCTCGCCCATCCCGATGATCCCGCCCGAGCAAATCTTAAGCCCGGCATTCTTGAGATGCCGAATCGTCTCAATACGGTCCTCATAGGTATGAGTGCTGCAGTGTTTCGGGAAGAAGCGACGCGAGCTTTCCAGATTGTGTCCGTAACACTCGAGTCCCGCCTCCTTCAGCCGTTCGGCAACCCGCGGACTCTTGATGATTCCCAGCGACGCGTCCGGACGCACCTTGCCACCCTGCGCCATCTCGCGGATGCGATCGCAAACCTCGTCCAGCATCGGACCCTCGTTCAATCCCTTCCAGGCGGCCACCAAGCCCACCGCCGTCACTCCCTTCAGATTCGCCTCGTCAGCCGCAGCGCTGACCGGCTCCGGATCGACAAAGCCGTACTTGGGAGATCCGGTCTGGTGAAAAGCGGATTGCGCGCAAAAACTGCAATTCTCAGAGCAGCCACCCGCTTTGGCGTTCACGATCGAGCAAAGATGCACCTTATTGCCCTTAAAGTGCTCGCGAATCCGATTCGCCCAGGCGAGAAGATCAAAAATATCCGAAGGCGACTTTAGCTGGAACAGGAATGAAGCCTCGTCACGGGAAACATCCCCGCCCTCAAGGATCCGCTGCCCGAGTTCTGAAAGACGCTGATGAATTGTGACGTCAAGTGGTTCGCCCAACATGGTTGACAGCCTAACGCTGAGCCGGGAACTAGCAAGCGAGAGTTCATAGCAGCCTGTCGGACGGGTGTGATTAAAAGTGGGTGAGAATGGAGTCTCGCATTTTCGAAGAGGTGGGACGGGGATGGGCCGATACGGCCCACACTACAGAACTACAGCCCGGCTTCTGTAGCGTCGTCCGTATCGGACGATCCGGGCGGGGGAACCTGTTCCGAGAACCTACTTCTGTCGGGTCATCGCGGCCGCGGAAGTGGGCGGCCCTCTCAGGCAGCGACCCATTCAGGCTTTCTCCAAGGATCCAGATCTCACCCACTTTTATTGCACCCCAGCTCCCTCTTCCCCCAACAATCTTCTTGTGGCTGTGGGCAGGACTCGTCTAGCCATAGGTATGTGTTTCACTCCGGGTCATCCCAGCCGCCCCCACGCGCGAACTCTTTTAAGCCTCCTCCGGCCTCTGAGCGTGTGCGCCGTGGTCCTCTGGCTCGGCGAGGCGTGCGCGAATGAGCAGAGTGTCGGCAGCGCTTCGCCAAATGCGCGGGGCTCCTCCGCCAAAACTCCGACCGCCCTCGACCTCTACGTAGCGGCACCGGACACCAATTATTCCTGGTCAGTGGTCAGCACCCAGCACGTAGACAACTACAGCGTCTCGGTGTTGCGAATGAACT
>JAYTTC010000730.1:0-12889 GCA_043745255.1 Verrucomicrobiales bacterium | reverse complement strand
GTGCACCTGATCACTCTCTCGCTCCCGCTGCTCCTCTCGCAGCCGTCCGCTCAAGCAGTCGCTCCGGGAAAAACAGCGACCTTCAGTTCGCAAGGCAGCACTGAGAATCCGCCCCTGCGATATCAATGGCTATTCAACGGTTCAGAGATCCCGCAAGAAACGAATTCCAACCTCATGATCACCAACGCGCAGCTGAACGCAGAGGGTGACTATCAGGTTCGGGTGCAAGACACGATCGGCAGCCTTACCAGCCTAGCGGCCCGTCTCACGGTGAAGGTCCGACCGAGTATTCTCGCGCAGCCGAGTCCGTCGGCACAGGCCGTCGCTCTTGGATCCAACGCGCTCTTTTCCGTTTCCGTCAGCGGCTCACTGCCCATGACCTACAGTTGGCGCAAAGTTGGAAAGAGCGGCTCGTTGACCAATATCACACTCTTCTCCACGACCTGCGTGTTCAGGCTTCCGAGCGTGGGCACCAACGATGCCGGAAAATACTATGTTGCGATCACCAACTTTGGCGGCCTGACGATTCCGGCTTACAGCCAAACCTCGACGCTCGCGGTGGTGCTGGGACCTAGGATTTCTCTCCATCCACAGGACGGCGCCGCAAGCCCGGGAGGCAGTGTGAGTTTCTCGGTGTCTGCCGGGGGCGATACGCCACTCAGCTATCAATGGCTGCATAACGGATTTCCGATTCCAGGAGCGGGAGGGGCCACGCTTCAGCTGGAGGACGTGCAAGCCTTGGACGCGGGATCCTATTCCGTAGCGGTCACGAATCCAGGGTCCACGGTGGAGAGTCTTTCGGCTCGGCTCTTTGTGATGGAACCGATGCATCTAAGCGTTGAGGAAGAGAACGACGTCATCTCCATTCGATGGGTGGCCGTGATCGGTCGTGTGTATCGCATCGAGAGCGCCGACGCGTTGTCCGCCGCTTCCTGGCAGTCGACCGGATACCAGCAGGCAGCCGTTTCCACCCTAGGAAGATTTGATGTGCCACTCGACAAACTTGAGAGTGAGCGCTACTGGCGTCTGGTCGCGGAGACCCCTTGATGACGCAGAGGAAGCAGGGCTACGACCTTGTTTCGCCAGAAAAGCATTGTGGCGGAGCGGCACGGAACCGGCGCCGGTGGCCAGCGCTGGAATGGATCGGGCCTTCAGCCCTCAGCCATTCTGAACTCCGAACGGAATCGCTTGGCCAGTTCGCTCCACTCTCCTAGGCTCATCGGCATGCACTCCATGCCTCTCAACAACCCTTGGGCGATCACTCTGGCAACGGTTCTCTTGCTGTGTGTGATCGAAGGTTGCAGCACCCCTGCCAGCAAATGGCCCACGACGGCCGAGCTGCCCGCGCAGCCCTCCATGCCGGATCCGTTGGTGATGTTCAGCGGCGAGCGGGTCACCACTCCGCAGCAGTGGTTTCAGCAGCGGCGTCCGGAACTGAGGAAATTATTCCAGCACTACATGTATGGATTTCTCCCGCCACTGCCCCAAAAAACTTCCTTCCAAAACGAGGGCATTTTTACGGACTTCCTCGGCGGTCATGCGACCTTGAAACTGATCACCATCCAAGCAGGACCGGAGGGTGCTCCGAGGATTCAGCTCATGCTGATCCTGCCCAATCACCGTGTGGGTCCGGTGCCGTTGTTTCTGGGAATGAACTTCTGTGGCAACCACGCCCTGGTAGCCGATCCACGAGTGCCGCTGACGCAGGGTTGGGTGTACGACTCCTGCAAAGGATGCACCAATGGACAGGCCACTGACCTGGGTCGCGGATCACAGGCCGGAGATTGGGCGATCGAGAAGACACTGTCGCGGGGCTACGGGTTCGCGGCGTTTTGCAGCAGCGATATTGATTCCGACCGGAAGGATGTTTCCAGCGGCGTCTACGCCTGGCTTGCCAAGCACTGGAGCGACCCAACTCTGGCCGCTCCGGCGAATCGAGGATCGATAGCCGCGTGGGCCTGGGGTTTTCATCGCTGCGTTGACTATCTAGTTCAGGATCCCGCCGTGGACCCCCACCGCATTGCGGTGGTTGGGCACTCGCGCAACGGCAAGACAGCGCTGCTTGCGGCGGCCATGGACGACCGCATCGCACTCGCCATTCCTCTCCAAGCGGGATGCGGCGGCACGGCACCCAACCGGGGCAAAGTCGGTGAGTCTGTAGCGCGCATCAACACCGCCTTTCCGCATTGGTTCAATGCCAACTTTAAACAGTTCAACGACCAGCCCGAACGATTGCCCTTCGATCAAAACGCGCTGGTCGCGCTCTGTGCCCCGCGTCCGGTGTTATTCGCCAATGCCCAGGAAGACCAATGGGCGAACCCATCCGGTCAGTTCGAAGTTCTCCAAGCTGCCGACCCGGTCTATCGGTTTCTCGGCGCGAGCGGGCTTGAGACCAAGACCATGCCCGAGATCGGAACCCTGAGCGATGGCGCTTTGGGCTATTTCATCCGGGCTGGGAAACATTCCATGACCGCCGAGGACTGGAATGTTTTTCTCGCATTCGCAGATCGCCACTTTCAGATTTCTGCAAAACACTGATGTTGCTGACCTGTATGATTCGCTTCCTCTGCTTAGTTCGGCTTTTTTGTTTCGGCGTCTTATGCGTCGCGCTCAACGGATCGGTTATCGCACAAGACACCGCTCCACAACTCTCGCTGGCAACCCAACACGGGAAGATGCGATTTGATCCGGAGGAACTCAGCGTCGCGCCGGGTGCCAAGGTAACCCTGGTGTTCAAAAACACCGACGAGATGCAGCACAATTGGGTGCTGTGCAAGCCGATCCGGGGAATCACTCTCATCATCGCGCAAAAAGCGTGGGCGCTGGGAGCCCAAGCGATGCAGAAGCAGTTTATTCCCGAGGATGAAACCATCCTGTTTCATTCGAGAGTGCTAAACCCTCAGGAGGCCGAAACGGTGGTGTTTACCGCCCCAAGCCAACCGGGGGACTACCCGTTTGTCTGTACTCTCCCGGGACATGCTTTTTCGATGAAGGGCATCCTGCATGTGGGCACTCCCATGTTCGCGCAGAAACCTGGAGGTGATTCCAAAAAGGGCCCGCAAGTGGATCGGAGCAAGTTTCATCTGCACGTCCACGACGAGCCGATGGTCATCCGATGCTTCATCGATGGCGGACCGCCCCGGCCTGTCGCTGTCGGCCTTCCAGGAGGCGTGAACTACTGCTTCAACGCCGAGACCTGCGCTGTGGAATTTGGGTGGCTCGGAATGTTTCTCGATGTGGGGCCGGATCGAGGATATGGAGTCGATCGAGGCGGTGGCTGGTCGAAGATTTTGGGTGAAAAGTTCAACGTTGGATACGCCGGATGCCCTCTTCGTTTCGGGAACGGTGAAAGCGCCCCGCACGTGCGGTTCCTCGGTTATCGACGCCACGGAACCCCTGAGCTGCTCTTCGAGGTGGAGGGTGTGAAAGTATCGCAGATCGTTCGCGCGGTTGCTGTCAGCGCCGGATCGCCATTTGGATTGCAGTACGACTTCAAGGTGGAGAAACCCACCGGGGATCTCTTCGTTTACCTCGATCGCACCCAACCCACTCTCAACGTCCAGAGCACCGCCGGAGACTGGACAGGCAATGTCCTTCGTATTCCGGCCGCGCAGGCCAAAGCATTCACGCTCACCCTGGTCGATACCTCGAAAATCAATTCTGCAGGAGCCAAGCCATGAAGCGCTCTTCCCTACTTTGTTCCTCCCTCGCAAGTCACCGGCTGTTGTTGACGGCGGCCCTAGCCAGCTCGATCACGCTGAGTGCTGCCCAGAAACTACCGCCAGGCTACAGCATCCAAACCATCGACATTCCCAAGCATATCACTTTGGGAGTTGGAGGTCTTGCCTTCATGCCCTCAGGAGATTTGATGATCTCCACACGCGAGGGAGAGGTTTGGCGATATCGACCGGACGCAGAGAGCTGGACGCTCTTCGCGGAGGGATTGCACGAGGCGCTCGGAGTCTTTGTCGATCAGAAGACAAGCGAGGTTTGGGTGATGCAGCGCCCCGAACTCACCCAACTCATCGACGAGGATGGCGATGGAAGAGCTGATCTTTATCGCACCGTCAACGCGGGTTGGGGACTCGCTGACAACTATCACGAATACGCGTTCGGCCCGGTGCGGGATGCGGCAGGAAATTTTTACGGCACATTGAACACCACCCTCAGCTGGAAGGGCTGGGCAGGAAGCGATCGATGGGACATCGGACGCGTGCACGATAGCAAAATGGGACGCTCCTCGAAGTATCGTGGATGGTCCTTTCAGATCACCCCCAACGGCACCTTCGTTCCCTGGTCGAGCGGAATGCGCTCGCCCTGTGGACTGGGAATGAATCGGGCCGGTGAAATCTTCTACACCGACAATCAAGGCGACTGGAATGGGAGCTCCACCCTGCAGCAGGTGGTGAAGGGACGATTCCATGGTCATCCCTCCTCGCTCATGGATCACCCTGACTTTCAGGGCAAGGATCTGAATGCCATCCCGGTGAGCGACTACGAAAAGCTCCGCACCCTGCCTGCCGTTTGGTTCGTGCATGGCGACTTGGCGAATTCGCCTGGAGCACCTGAGTTCGACCAGACCGGCGGGAAGTTTGGTCCGTTCCAGAATCAGATTTTCGTTGGAGACCAGACCCGAGCCAATCTCATGCGCATCTTCCTGGAACGTGTCGACGGTGAGTATCAGGGGGCGATCTTTGACTTCATCGATCCGGTTTATTGCGGCGTAATACGGAACGTATTCGGACCCGACGGCAGTCTCTGGCTCGGCGAAACGGGACGCGGATGGACGTCCATCGGGGGAAAAATGTTCGGTCTCGAACGGGTGCGTTGGGATGGGAAAACCGTGCCGATGGAAATCGAGAAGATCCATCTCACCAAGACCGGCTTCCAGGTGGTATTCACCAAGGCTGTGGATGCGGCGGCTGCTGGAAAGGTCGCGAACTATCCCGTGAGACGCTGGCACTATTTGTATCGTTCCGAGTACGGCTCACCCAAGGCGGACGAGACAGAGGTGCCGGTGACCCAAGCTACGTTGCTGGCCGACGGGCGCACCGTGGACCTCGAACTTCCGCTGCAAAAGGAACACGTGTTCCAGATCGGAGTGAAGGGCGTCACTGCGAAGGATGGTTCACCGCTGACCAATGACATCGGATGGTACACCCTGAACCGCCTGCAGCCCTGACTCTCTGAGCCCTGCTGCTCCCCGAGTGTGGGTTTGCGACTCATCGTCGCTCTTCATCACCCACGCCTCGTTGAAGTGAGCGTGCTTGATCGACTTCGTTGCTACCTCGCCTGCCGCATCACGCGGCTTGCCTCGCGTCGAGAGGTGATAACTATACGTGGCGTGCAGCGAGCCATCCTTGGCCTGCATCAGGCTTGGATAGTGGTAGGAACCGGCATCGGGGGCTTCCGGTTCGAATTCCAGGTGCCGCTTCCAGCGCCAGGTTTGGCCTTCATCCTCAGAAATCTGAACGCAGAGCGAATTGCGCGCCCGCTCGCTGTCATTGCTGATGAGGGCCCAGTGTCCGTTGCGCAATCCGATGAGTTCCGCGCCCGATCCCGGATTAGGCAGCGAGGAGTCGGTCACCGGACCCCACGTCTCCCCACGATCCCGAGATTCACTTTGTAGGAGGCGCTTGGGCGGGGGTCCATTGTCCCTCATCAGACAATAAAGCGAGCCATCTCGACGCTGTGCGAGGCTCGGCTGGATATTGCCTGCTCCGCAGAGCGGGGCCGAAGTATGCCAAGTCTTACCCCAATCGTCGGTGATCGCCATCATCGAGAACGAGAAGCCGTCGGAGTAAAGCGGAACGATGAGTCGTTTCTCATCGATCATCAGAGGATGCGCGCGCGTCATCCATCCGAGACGGCGAGACAGTTTGTCCTGGGTGCGCAGGCGCGCATACTCCAGAAAACGCTTCGCTTCCTTGCGGTCTTCTTCAAGCCACGCGACTCCTTCTTGCCCGAGCGACTCGGCGAAGGTCGCGGCAAATCTCGCGACCTCCTGAACGAAGTTTGTTCCCGGACTGAGATGCATCACTTCGCTGGTCTCCCAACGAGGAGGACCCTCGTGGCGATAATCCGACGAGATGCGATACTTCATCAACGCGGTGTGCCATTCATTGGCGAGGATCGTGGGCCAGAGCAGCCAGAGTCGTCCGCGAGGATCGATGAACAACGTGGGGTTGGTGTCCGGATATTCCGGCGTGTCGGCCATGGTAAACCGCGGAGCCCACGCGGAGGCTCCCCGCCGTTTTCGCGAGCCTTCGATCTTCACGTCATCTGCTTTTCGCTCCCCTGATCCATGGAACCAGCACACCAATAGATCCCCATTCGGAGCCTCCACGATACTGGAAGCGTGATTGTGCCAGTGTTCGAGAGGGAAAATAATTTCGGAACTGAAGAGAGCCTTTTCCGTCGCGGGGAGTCGACAGACCATCAGGGACACAAAAAGTGTGAGAACAACGGGAAATCGCATAGCCAGCGTTCCGGTTATACGGCAGAACGCGAGGCTTGCAAGGCTGCGGAAAATCGGGTGGTGAACTCGTCGATGTCCGCATCCTCATGGGCAAGGGAAAGGTACAGCTTGGTCCCCATGGGGTTGAGAAAAACCCGTCGACGAAAAAGCTCCAGCATGAGTGCACGACCGCGCCGTCGATCGCTTGCCAGCCACGACCGCTGATCGGTCACCGGCTGGCTCGAGAACGCCACCTGCGCCAGGGGACCGTCGCCGAGCACCTGCGCCGACTCGCCCGCCCCAGTAAGCGCTTCCTGCATAAGACGTCGAAGTCGCTCTCCGGCGGCGTGAAGACGCGGGTAAACACCATCCTCCGCGAGGAGGTCGAGAGTGGCCAGAGCTGCCGCGCAAGAGACGGGGCTGCCGCCGCTGGTGGAAGCCGACCAAACGTAGCGAGGGCCAGGAAGTCGACTCTCTGCCACCACCTCCATCAAGGCAATGGATCCGCCATAGGCTCCTATAGGGAAGCCGCCACCCAGGGCTTTTCCATAGGCCACGAGCTCGGCAGGAAGATTGAACTCTCCATTTGAACCTGCTGGGAACAGCGCCAGGGCGCGCCGTTGAAAGTCGTTCATCGAAAAGATTTCCTCAGGGTGCGGTTTGCATATTCGTCTCCACCTCAGTCAGACACTCGTCCAGGATGGCGATGGCGCAATCCATCTCCTCCCGTTTGAGCGTGAGCGCCGGAGTGAGCGTGAGGATATTGCCCATGGAGACCTTGAAGCTTAAGCCTCGGCTGAGTGCGCTATACATCACCCGATCCGCCTCGGTCGTCGCACGCTCCCCGGTCTCATGATTGCGCAAGAGCTCAATTCCCATGAGCAATCCGAGGCCACGCACGTCGCCAACGATTGGATGTCGTGTCTGAAGCTCACGCAACCGATCCAACGCGTAAGCCCCCATAGTGCGGGCCTTCTCCACTAGTTTTTCCTCCTCGATAATATCGAGAGTGGCGAGCCCAGCAGCGCATGCCACTGGGTTCTTCTCATGCGTATAGTGGCCGAGCGCCCGGTCTTTCATCGCACTATTCAGTCCCTCCCGCGCAAGTAATGCCGCAAGAGGAAAAACACCGCCCCCCAGTCCTTTTCCGATGACCAGCATATCGGGAACGATGCCGAAGTGTTCTACCGCGAACATCGCTCCGGTTCGTCCCAGACAGGTGGGAATCTCATCGAGGATCAGGAGCGCACCGTGGCGATCACACGCGGCACGTACTTTTTTCCAGTAATCAAGCGGGGGAATAAAGGGAGTGCAACGGATCGTCTCGGCTACCACCGCAGCGACATCTCCTTCCTTGGCCAGCACGTATTCGATGTAGTCCGCACAGGCGAGATTGCAGGCGGCACCGCAGCGAAACGGGCAATGGCGATTGTCGGGCGGCGGAACATGCTCACATCCGGGAAGCAGCGGTCCCATGCCGAGTCGGAAGATGGCCTCTCCCCCGACAGAAATCGCATCGAGCGAGGCACCATGGAAAGAATCCCACATCGAGACCGTTTTGTGTCGTCCCGTGGCGGCGCGGGCAAGCTTGAGTGCCATGCCCATCGCAGAGGTGCCGCCGGGCGCGAACAGAACCCGATTCAGATCTCCGGGCGCGAGCTCGGTCAGGCGCTTGGCCAGGTCGACGGCCGGTCGATTGGTATAGCGACGCGGACAGAAGGGGAGTTCCTTCATCTGACGCGTGATGGCCTCGATCACGCGCGGATGCCCATAGCCAACTTGATGGACATTGTTCCCGTGGAAATCGAGAATCGAGCGACCTTCCAGATCTTCGAGACGAGTGCCCTCACTTCCCTGCAGGCCGTTCAAACAGGGCGTGGATAGGGACTGATGAAGAAAATAACGCGCATCCTCGTTCAGCAGCGCGCGCGTCGCGGCATCCAAGTGACCCGCGGACCACGCGTCACGTCGCGGTGAAAGGTTGAGGTCCCCTTCGGAGTCGAGCGTCTCGATTGGAATAGGCGGGTTGGACATCGAATGAGTGGCCCTACCAGGGCAATGAAAATGTTTTCACGTAGCTAAAGCACTTGATGGCTTCGATCACACCTTCCTTGATCCCCAGGCCGCTATCCTTGATTCCGCCGAAGGGGCTGTTCTCGATCCTGAAGCCGGGGACTTCGTTGATATTCACGGTGCCGCATTTCAATTCCTTGATGCAGCGCAGGGCGCTCTCGAAAGAGCGCGTGACCACCCCCGAGCTCAACCCGAAAGCGGTGGAGTTCGCTGTGGCAATCGCATCCTCGAGATCGCGCACGGTGATCACCGGAGCGAGCGGACCAAAGCTCTCGCAGTCGACCATTCGACACCCTCTCGGTACGTTTGCGATCACGGTCGGGGAAAACAAAGCCCCTCGCCGCTCGCCTCCGATCAAGACCTTTGCGCCGACAGCAATCGCTTCCTTCACCACCGTCTCCAGATAGATTGCGGCGGACTCATCAATCACCGTTCCAACCCGCGTGGCTTCATCCAATGGGTTTCCGCAAACGTACTCGCGGGTCTTTTCCACCAAACGACGCGTGAAGGTGTCGGCAATGCTCTCATGGACGAGAATCCGTTTCACCGCCGTGCAGCGCTGTCCGGAGTTCCGATAACTTCCCTCGGCAGCAAGCGTCACCGCGAGGTCGAGATCCGCATCTTCCAGCACGATCAACGGGTCGTTGCCGCCGAGCTCGAGCACCACCTTTTTGTATCCGGCGCTGGCCGCGATGATTTTTCCAACCGCCACGCTCCCGGTGAAGGACACCAGCTCCACTTGAGGATGCTGAATCAGCGGTTCGGTAACTTCCGAGCGATTTCCCAGGAGCACGCTCAGCATCGGACCCGGAAGTCCGGCTTCGTAGAGCAGCTCGGAAAAGCGAATGGCCGTGAGCGGCGCTTTTTCCGAAGGCTTCAGAATTACTGGAGTCCCCGCGGCGATGGCAGGTGCGACCTTGTGAGCGACCTGATTGAGGGGGTGATTGAAAGGCGTGATGCAGACCGCGCAGTTGAGCGGCTCACGCACCGTGAAGATCTTGCGCGCTTTGCCTTGAGGTGAGACGTCGCAGGAAAAGATCTGACCGTCATCGCGCAATGCCTCGATCGAAGCAAAGCGAAGCACATCGAGGGCTCGTCCTACTTCATAGCGGCTCTCGCGGACGCAGAGGCCCGCCTCGCTACTGATCAGCTGTGCGAACTCCTCACGTCGCTGCTCCAACTGAACGCGAGTTTTCTCGAGCACCTGGGAGCGCTGGTAACGAGTGGGGGTATCTCGAAACGCACACGCCGCTGCGACGGCCGCATCGGTGTCGGCACGCGATGCCGTCCGCACCGCGCCGGCCACTGCCCCGTTGTACGGACTTTTCACCACCAGCTCGGCGATAGATTCCACCGGCCTGCCGGCCACATAGGAAGGAAGTGTAAGCATGAAAAATGTTCTACGCGTTGAGCCGGTGGTTTAGAGGATCCCTAGAATGTATCGGGAGGCTGCTCGCAAAGTCGTCATGCCTGGGTTCCGTTCACGAGGTAGTCAAAAATCTGGAAATTTCTCGGATCCCCGGCTGCCCTCGCCGCGTACTCAGTCTTGAGCGGCAGGCTCAATAGCAATGGCACCATCTCCTCGTAACGCCCACCATGGGAACGTAACCCGCCCGCAATCGCCTTCAGGTCGTGATAGCGAGGTGTGCGACCCAGCACGACGTCCCGCGCCGAGCAGACGACGAGATCCCCCATTCGATCCGGAGGCAGCTCCATCAGGCGTGCCGCGGTCGCACGATCAAAAACCTCCGTGATACCGGACTGACCCATGAGCCAGTCCATCACCGCCCGGACACTGACGTTCGACTGAGAATCAGTGGGCAGATGGACTTGCGCGAAAGATCCGAGTGCGCCGTGATGAACGACATAGGGATCGGTGATCGGGAGGATCACTCGGAATCCTCCGCCAAAATACCCTTCAAGAATGCTCTCGAGGTAGATCACATTCGGCGTCCCGTCGGGTCGCTGCTTGGCGTTCATCCCATGATCCGCGGTGATGCCAACGATCGCTCCCAGCTCGAGCAATCGACCCAGTTGCCGGTCGATCTCGCCATAGAAGTCCAATGCCTCGGGGGCTTCCGGGGCGAACTTGTGCTGCATGTAGTCGGTGGTTGAGAGATAGAGAAAATCAGCACGTCCGGCCTCCAGCAGAGCCACCCCTGCCCTGAGCACGTACAAGCTGGCCTCCCCGCTGTAGATCGCTGGAGTGGGGCCAACCACCGTCTCCACGCTGTCGATTCCGTGACTCGCGACCGTCGCCTGCCCTGCTTTCTCGGAGGAAAACGCGATTCCTCCAAGGCTAATCAAACCGGCCGCAAAGATGTCGCGCAGCTTCTCCTTGGCCGTGACCACCGCCACCTTCCTGCCCGCGCGGGCAGCGGCTGGGAAAAGCGTCTCACAGCGAAGAAAGGATGCGGAGTTCATCATGACCTCCTGACCGCTTTGGGTGTCATAGAAGAAGTTGCCTCCAATTCCATGAATGCTCGGAGGAACACCGGTGACGATCGACGCGTTGTTGACGTTGGTAAAGGAAGGCATCGCTCCGCGGGCGAACCCGCGGAAGCCGGTCACGCTGATCCGTTGCAGATGGGGCATGCGGCCCCGCGCGAGCGCGGCGTCGAGATACTCGTCTGCAGATCCATCCAGGCAGAGGACCACCACCGGACGTGCCGGCGGGGCGTAGTGGATTCCGTTGACGGCGAATGCTTGAGTGGAGAGAGCCATCAGAGGAGAGAACTAGAGTTGGGGTTGGGAGGTTGACGGAGTCCGATATCCCGCAGCACTTCGCCCACGGCCGCCACCAGAGCGCGCATGTCGGATTCAAACAGACGTCCGATGCTCCCGATGCGGAACAGGTCGGCTTTGCTGATCTTCCCTGGATAGATGATGTGGCCTTTGTCGCTCAATCGGCGATAGAAGTCTTCGAAGGTGAATCGCGGATCGTTCGGAAAGTAGAAGCTGGTGATAATGTAACTCTGGACCGCCGCGGGCAGATAGGAACGAAATCCAAGCCCGCGCATCCCTTCCAAAAGAACCGCGTGGTTCCGTCGATAGCGCGTCGCGCGTCCGTCGATTCCGCCCTCCTGCTCCAGCTCCTTCAGCGCGACCTCAAACGCCAGCAGACTGTGGGTCGGAGGTGTATAACGAAACTGGCCGACCTTCTCGAATCCCTTGAGCTGGGAGAGCAAATCAAGGCTGAGGCTTCGAGCCCATCCTTCGCAGGCCAGAAGCTTCGCGCGTCGGCAGATCACAAAGCTGAACCCCGGCACGCCTTCGATGCATTTGTTTGCCGACGAAATTAGATAGTCGATGCCGCATCCCTCGAAATCAATCGGCATCGCTCCGAAGCTGCTCATCGCATCCACAATAAATGTCTTGGAATGCTTTCGCGCCACCGCGCCGACTGCTCGCAGATCATTCAACACTCCCGAAGTCGTCTCACAGTGGATCATCATCACATGGGTGATGGCGGAGTCGGTGGCAAGCAACTGGTCAAGAGCGACAGCGTCGTTGGGCGTGTCCTCGGGCGTGCGCAATACCACATGGGCGATCCGCGCATGCTGCAGCGTGAGCATCGCGCGCTCTCCATACGCGCCGTTGGATAAAATCGCGACTTTGCCCTCAGGAGGGATGCAAGTTTGGAAGACGGCCTCAACTCCGAAAGTCCCGCTGCCTTGCAGCAGCACCGTTTCCCATCCGGAGTCACGTGAAACACCCGCCAGCGACAGCAGCCGCTCCCGAATCCAGTTCACACGAGCATTGAATTCGAAGTGCCAGGAGCCGGCGTCATGCAGCATGGCCTGCTTGACGCTGAGTGATGTGGTCAACGGACCCGGCGTAAACAATAACTTGTCTCGATCCGTAACCAATACGGGGTGCGCAATCATAGAGTCGACACTTTCAATCCCTCGTCAGACATCCGGAAATGGGATCCGTCCGACTTCGGCGCATTGGAGATAGCGAATTGAGACGAGCTTGGGTATCCCCCAGTCAGGGTAGGGATCCACCGGGGTGTGATTCAAAGTGGGTGAGAATGGAGTCTCGCATATTCGAAGAGGTGGGACGGGGATGGGCCGATACGGCCCACACTACAGATCTGCAGCTGGCGTGCCTTCGCACGGTTTCCCTCTTCTGTAGCGTCGTCCGTATCGGACGATCCGAGCGGGGGATGGGCCGATACGGCCCACGCTACAGAACTGCAGCTGGCGTGCCCTCGCACGGTTTCCCTCTTCTGTAGCGTCGTCCGTATCGGACGATCCGGACGGGGATGGGCCGATACGGCCCACACTACAGAACTGCAGCCCGGCTTCTGTAGCGTCGTCCAGAGGCCCCGTCTTTTTTGCGTCTCTTGCGCCTTTT
>JAYTTC010000729.1:0-3448 GCA_043745255.1 Verrucomicrobiales bacterium | reverse complement strand
GCGAGCCGAACCGCCATCGTGAGGGATCCCTGCCAGGCGACAACCGGGAGCACCGAGGCGAACACCGCCCGCCCAAACACCCCAACGAAGGCCATGGCAGCAAGGCCATCCACCACTGCTTTCACTCCAAAGGCGCGCCAGTCATCACTCAGGCCAGCCTGAACGGCTCCGAGGATCGAGAGCGGCGCGATGCAAAAAAGGATCGCGCAGGTCGTGAATCCGTCGTTGAAGGGGGCGCGATGATCGCGAGAGACGCGATCTAACGTCGCGGCCGCGAACTTCCCCAGTCGATTGGATGTTTTCTGGAGCCGTGTGATTTTGCCGATCAAATTCCCAAGGCTCATGGAAATCATCACGATCCCGAACTGCTTCAGGACGGCAAGGAATCCACCCCCAAAGTGAATCCAGGTAAGATGGAGGCCGGCAAAAACGAGGAGGATTCCGAGTCCGGTGCGGAGGTTGCCCTGAGTTGAAGGCTCGAGGGGACGACGCACGAGCCTTCCGGCGACACCGCCGACTAGGATACCCATTCCATTCAAGCAAGTACCAAGGAGGATCATGAAATTCGCGTGGCGGCAGCGTGCCAGCGCGTTCGTCGCCAAAGCAACTTCGGACTGCACCCCTCCAGCAGTTCTCATTTTAGATTTGCGATTTTGGTTCGGACGGATTTCGTCCGCAGCTTGTGACTTCGGTGATCAAGATTTCTGAGGGCCAAAGGCCCGTTCCATCGGCGCGGGTGATAGGGCGGGCCTTCAGCCCTCAAGGTCATATTGCGGCGTTGCCCACAGGCTGAGATGGGGCGCGCCGTTGGCGCTCAAGTCGGAAAGCCTGCCCTCTGGGAGAGTTCTCGCAGGCGGTTCGGAACTCAAGTGAAGCGCGAAAACGCCGATAGCTTCTGCACTATGATGAAATGGGGTCTAGAACTGTTAACGCGACACTCCCTGGAATTCGGCCAGCAGAATTGCGAGCCCGTCCACCTCGTCGCGCGCAGGACGCTTGGGATCGGTGCTGACGTAATGGTTGAGGAGAATCGAGAATGCCAGCCGTTCACCGGTCGCCGTGGTGACATAGCCGGACAGGCTGTTCACCCCCCGCAAGGTGCCCGTTTTTCCCCGTAAATTATTTTCCGCTGCGGTGTGTCGCATCCTCCCCCGTAAGGTTCCATCCACCCCCGCCACCGGCATCGAGTCCTTGTAGACCCCCGACGCCGGATGATGGTCCATATACTTCAGCAAGGTCACGATGCTCTCTGCGCAGACGGCGTTACGGCGTGAAAGCCCTGAACCTTCCTCCAAATGCGGTTCTGGATGGCCGACAAGAATCGGCTTCAGGAATTGTCTCATCGCCTCGACAGCGCTCCCCTCGGTGTTGATCCGCGCATCCGGAGTGGATCCGAGCGCTCCGACCTGCAAAAAGAGCAGCTGTGCATAGAGATTGTTGGAAGGTTTCATCATCGCCTGCACCAGCTCGGACATCGGCGGCGACTCGATCGATCCAAGCTCCATCCACTCCTGGGTGCGCAGAGGCGCGGGCGCGCGCTCAAAACCGTCGAGTGTATGAACACCTCCTTCGATTCGGATGCCGCGCTGAATCGCGGCGGCTCGAAACAGTTGACCGAACCACTCAGCGGGTCGATGCACAGTCACGACATTGGTGAGCGGAAGAACACCCAACGGAACGTCGCCCCAAACTCGCAGCACATTCTGCCCTAACAGCCGTTCACTCTGGAGCCTCGCAGGAGTTCCCTCAGCGGATGTAAGCAGGTGGTTCTGCGCGATCAGCGGGGACACGGGCGTCGAGAACACGAGCGAGGCCGGGGACCCCACCTTCCGCCCTGGTAACACGACCCACTCGGCGACATTGTCCTGGAGTGAGAGCGCGGACACCTCCGGACTGTAGTAGGAATCCAGATCCTCAACCGCCCAGCCCGATCCCAACGGCGAACCCAGAAAATAACTTTCATCCGCGATGAGCTCTCCACGCACGGTGCGTACGCCGGAGCGCGCCAAGGACTCCGCCAATCGACCTAGAGAGGCACTCATATTTCCCGACGGATAGAATGACGACAAACTGGGATCGCCTCGTCCGTAGAGAACGAGATCACCGGCGACTCGTCCTCTGCGATCCGCCTCCTTTCGCGCCAACAGAGAAGTGCGGATGCGGTAGTTGGGTCCGAGTCGATCGAGAACCAAGGCGGCAGTAAACAGCTTGGTATTGGAAGCAGGAATCAGTGGCTTCTGAGGATTTCGTTCGAACAAGGTGGCTCCGGTGTCGAGTGAAATGACCTTCACTCCCCATTCCGCCGTCGAAAAGACCGGCCGATCTAAGTACGCGGAGAGCCGCGCGCGAAGATCTGCTGCGTTGGTAACCGCGGCCGACGCTAACACTCGATCATCCGCAAACGCGCCAGCCGACCAAACTAACCACAGCATTGCGCTCAACCACGCCACCCACGGCAAGTGGGCAGGACGACGAGGCAGGTTCCGATGGATCGGTATGGAGGTTCTCATGAGCAGGGTCTCGGATGACTTGGCAACAAGCGTGATTCCAACCCGATGCGATCGCATTGACGGAGATCGCCACGTGAGGACGTCACTCGGCCCACAATAACTTCGCAGATCCCCGCCATCCTGTAGGCCGTGTGCCGGTTCCTAGTCGGTCCTTAGCAACCTCAAGCACTGGGGGAGCTCGAACGCTGAATAAGTTCGATCTCGTAGCCTTCAGGAGCGTCGATGAACGCAAATCCGCTGCCGTCAGGTTTCACAGTGGGGCCGTCGCTGTAATTCAATCCCAGCGTGGCAAGGTGCTGACCGAACGCGACGAGGCTATCGACTTGAAACGCAAGGTGAGTGAGGTCCGACTGCACCAGCACCGGGCCACTGCTGGGGTAGTGACAGATTTCGATTTGTTCCTCGCTCTCGGGAGCTTGGAAGAAAACCAGCTCAGAGCCTCGGGGCGATTTGTGCCGCCGCACTTCCGTGAGGCCTAGTACATCGCGATAGAACGCTACGGTCTTCTCAAGATCGCTCACGCGATATCGCGTGTGCAGCAACTTCCGAACAAATGCCATAGGGGAACCCTAGTGAAGAATCGGATCATGACGCAACGAAGGTTTTTCGCCACTCGCCACCCCGGGTGCGATTAAAAGTGGATGAGAATGGAGTCTCGCCTATTCGAAGAGGTGGGGCGGGGATGGGCCGATACGGCCCACACTACAGAACTACAGCTGGCGTACCCTCGCATGGTTTCCCTCTTCTGTAGTGTCGTTCGTATCGAACGATCCGACGGGGATGGGCCGATACGGCCCACACTACAGAACTGCAGCTGGCGTGCCCTCGCACGGTTTCCATCTTCTGTAGTGTCGTCCGTATCGGACGATCCGGGCGGGGATGGGCCGATACGGCCCACACTACAGAACTACAGCTGGCGTGCCTTCGCACGGTTTCCA
>JAYTTC010000728.1:0-3452 GCA_043745255.1 Verrucomicrobiales bacterium | reverse complement strand
GCAATGCTCCTATCCTAGTGCTGGATGAGGCGACGGCGTCCTTGGACTCTCAGTCTGAGTCCGAGGTGCAGGCTTCGATTGATGCACTGGCGGAACGTCGCACCGTGATCTGTGTCGCACACCGACTCTCCACCCTGGGCAAGATGGATCGGGTGTTGGTCTTGGAGAAAGGTCTGGTCGTCGAAGACGGAACGTTCGCTGGCTTGTTGCACGCGAACGGCCGATTCGCCGCTATGGCCCGCAAGCAGGGAATGGCATGAACTCAAAACCGATGTTGCGCTGGACAGTTTTATGCCTCTTAACGCTCGCCTGCCGGGCTTCGGCCGCAGGGGTGAGTCTGTATGTCTCCCCTTCTGGGAATGATGCCTGGTCGGGCCGCCTCGCCAACGCCACGCGAGGAGATGGACCGCTGGCGTCTTTGCCCGCTGCACTGCGCCTCGCGCGCGACTTGCGGCGCCAGTCCCCAAGACAACCGATTTACATCGTCCTGCGCGGCGGCCGCCACGTGCTCACGGAGCCCATCGTCCTCACCCCCGAGGATTCCGGCGCGTCGGCTGAGTCCCCGTTGGTCCTCGATGCCTATCGTGAGGAGATCCCGGTCTTGAGTGGAGGACGGGTTGTTCATGGGTGGCATCGTGTCGCGGGTGGACTCTCCGACCTTTGGGAAGCCCAGGTGGACGGTCTACGCGATACAAATTCTGTCGTTCGCAGTTTCTTTGTGGCCGGCGAACGTCGGCAACGCGCGCGAACTCCGAATCAAGGATTCCTGCGCATCGTGGGGCCCAGCTCAGGAGACACTCCGATGAAGCTGCGTTTCCATGGGGATGATATCAAGCCGGGTTGGGCTGCCACGGGGGACGTGGAAGTCATCGCACTCCTTGCCTGGTCCGATCTCCGCATGGTTGTCCGATCGGTGGACGAGTCCTCCCACGTGGCGACCCTCTCTGGAAACCCTCAGCCGTCGAATCGTGAAACCGACGCCCGATATTTTGTGGAGAATGCACCGGATGGATTGGATGCTTCCGGGGAATGGCAGTTCGATCGCGCCCATGGGTCCATTCGCTATCGGGCGTTCCCGCGCGAGGATCCCTCGCGACTCGAGACGATCGTCGGCGGGCTGAACTTGCTGATCGAGCTCCGGGGCGACCTGTCGACGAAACGTCCCGTGCAACACATATGGTTGCGAGGGCTCACCTTCAGTCATACCGACTGGACCCTGCCGGTGAACGGATTCGCGGACACTCAGGCGGCGGTAGATATTCACGGCGACATTCGCGCGGAGGCCGCAGTTCAGTGCCTCGTCGAGGACTGCCACTTCGTTCACCTTGCGGGCTACGGCCTCGAGTTGGGTCGCGGCTGCCAGAACTGGCGAGTGGCGAGGAATGAGTTTGTCGACCTTGGGGCAGGAGGAATTCGGATCGGAACTCCGGTGCGAACGGAGGATCCATTTCTGCAAACACATAGCCACGTGATCACCGACAATGAACTCCATGATGGGGGTAAAGTCTTCCATGCGGGAATCGGTGTGCTTTCTTTCCACAGCGGCACCAATCGAATCGCTCACAACCACATTCATCACTTCAACTACACGGCGATTTCGCTGGGATGGAATTGGGGATATCAGGACACGCCTTCCAGGAAGAACACGGTGGAGTTCAATCATCTTCATGATATCGGTCAGGGAATTCTCAGCGACATGGGCGCGATCTACACCCTCGGACCCCAGCCTGGCACGGTGATTCGCAACAACCTGATTTATGACGTATCCGCGTTCACCTATGGAGGTTGGGGGCTGTACCCAGATGAGGGGAGCACGGGAATCCTTTGGGAAAACAATGTGGTCTACCATTGCAAAAGCGCTGGGTTCCATCAGCACTACGGAAAAGAAAATATCGTTCGGAACAATATCTTTGCCTTCAATCGGGAGCACCAGCTGATGCGCACCCGGGACGAGGATCACACGTCATTCCTTTTCACCAACAACATTGTCTATTTTGATTCTGGAGACCTCCTGGGAAGCAGTTGGAAGAACGATCGCTTCATCATCGACCGGAATGTCTACTTCGATACGCGTGCGGGAGCGGAAGCGAAGGGCTTGCGTTTCGGAGAACTCACCCTGGAGGAGTGGCGTTCACGGGGCCATGACACGAACTCGCTGGTGGTGGATCCGCTTTTCGTGGATGCAAGCCACTTCGACTTTCGACTCAAGCCCGAGTCGCCTGCGCTCAGGATGGGTTTTCGTCCGATCGATCTCGGCGATGTGGGTGTTCGCCCACGTCCGATCCCCGCACTCAAGCGCTGATCTGCCCCGGGCCTCTAGCCGCAGCAGGGTGTGAGCACGTCTTTGAGGAGGGAGAGCGGGACCTTCTGTCCCCATTTCACGCGCCCGATTTTCTCGGCGAGCACAAATTTTATTTCTCCGCCGCTGACTTTCTTGTCGAGCTTCATCGCGTTGAGCAGGTGAGTGCGCTTCGCCGGAGTCAGGCAGATCGAGGTAGGCAGGCCTGCCGCAGCAAATAGATCGGCGATCCGCTGCGCATCGGCCACCGGAAGATCGAGCAAATGGATGGAGAGGATACTGGCGAGGACCTGTCCGATGGCGATTGCTTCGCCGTGCAGATAGGTTCCGTAGCCGGTGCTGGCCTCGATGGCGTGGCCGACCGTGTGTCCGAAATTCAAGATCGCTCGCAGGCTGGTTTCGGTTTCGTCCTGGCTCACAACATCCGCCTTGATGGAACAGGAACGAGCGATGATTCGGGTCAGGAGCGTGGCGTCTCGTTTTAGTATCTTCCCCATCTCCCGCTCCAACAAACGGAATAGAGCGGCGTCCTGAATGATTCCGTATTTAATGATTTCCGCCAGACCCGCCCGGAACTCGCGAAGGGGGAGCGTATCGAGCGTGTCGAGGTCGCAGATCACGAGTCTCGGTTGGTAGAACGCCCCCACCAGATTCTTGCCCGCCTTCAGATTGATGCCCGTCTTCCCACCCACCGAACTGTCGACCTGGGCGAGGAGAGTGGTGGGAATTTGAACGAAGGGAATTCCGCGCAGATAGGTTGCGGCGACAAATCCCGCGAGATCCCCGACCACCCCTCCCCCCAGCGCGAGGATGGAGGACTTCCGCTCAAGCCGGTGTTTCGCTAACTGGTCATAGCAGAACTCAAGGTTCCGCACGCTCTTGGTGCCCTCTCCTGCGGGAACGGTGATCAACACTGGATCCACGCCGACCTTCTTCAGGCTGTTAAGGACGATACCAGCGTATCGCGGCGCCACCTTGCGGTCGCTGATCACGGCGCAGCGCGGCCCGAGGCCGAGCCGCGTGTAGTGACTGCCAATCGACGGGAGCAGCCCTTTCCCTATCAGAATGGAATAGCTGCGCTCACCCAGGGAAACATTCACTTTCTGCATGCAGCGCCACCCTACTGAAACGGCGTTGGCGAGGGAACTCCGGA
>JAYTTC010000727.1:0-3452 GCA_043745255.1 Verrucomicrobiales bacterium | reverse complement strand
TACCGGTTCTCTTCGTTCTCGCGCAATCTGGGTCAGGGTGTCGGGGTCCAAGTCTTGCAACTTGGCATTCATCCCGCCCATCGGCGCGCCTTCTTTCAGGCGTTGCAGCAGGATGGGTTTGCACCCCGCGCAGACCCTTCGGCCTTCGACGGAAATTAGCTCGTCGGCTGGGAGGGATTGGTTGCACAACGAACACGTCTGCGCGTTCTGGGCATCCGATGCTGCCGAGGCTGAACCTGGAGTGTCTGGACTCGATAGCGGTTCGGTAACTGCAGAGCGCCAGTCAGGCATTCCCGAAGTCCAAACTTGCTCATAGGGCGACCACTGTGGCATCCCGTCTCGCCAGACGAGAGTGGCTCGGTTGATCGTTCCTGCCGCGACCAATCGGGCAAGTTCTGTTTCATCGATGGGGCCGACCTGTTGGCCACCGCTGGCGTAGTACCATTTCATGAGGTGTGGGGAGATGCTTGGGCCGCAGTCATTCTATCCTGAGGTGTGCGACGGACACGGGCCGCAGCATGTTAAAAAATGGAGCTTGGGCAAACAAAATCTTCAGCGCCACCCTGGTGCCCTGGTGCCTGGTGGTGATAGGGCGGACCTTCAGCTCGTATGGATTTTTTGGCGCTGTCCAGGGCCATTCGCTCAGGTTCTCGGCAGCGCATAGAGTCGAGGGCTAAAGCCTCAATCCGGACTTGGGTGTATTCGGAGCGTGCCAGACGAGGGAGTTTGAGGTGGAGAGCGGGGTGAAATGGAATCTGAGGAAACGATGCAACCCTGGCTGCGACCTCTCGCGGGTCGAATCCGAGATCCCGCCTTAATCACTCTGAATCAAGTCCCTTTTATTGCGCCTGCGGGCCAGTCGCAGCATCAAGGCCGCCGAGAAGAGACCCACGGCGACACTCCCGCCCCATAGAAGGTCAGGCTTCGAATGATACAGCTGAGTGCCGAGAATTGGCGCAACGATGAACGCCTGCGTCCAAGCCATACTCTGCACGCCCATGTATCTGCCGCGTAGATGCGGCGGAGCGAGTTCTGCGGCGAAGGCCGCGCTGTAAGGCGCGTTCAACATTTCTCCGAGCGTAAGCACCATCATGCTCGCGACTAGGTAGGGCAGAGTGGAGCCTAGCGCGTTGAGGCCAAAACCTAGGCCCATCACCATGTAGCCAAGCGCCATGGTCCATTCGGCCCGCACTCGTTGAGTGAGCTGTGTGAGCGGCAATTCAAAGAGGACTATCAGTACGCCGTTCATCGCACAGAGATTGCCGTAGGTTTGCGGGTCGAACCCGCTCGCTCTCACATGCAGGGCGAAGCTGGAGTTGGTTTGGAAGAAAACGATCGCAATGGCGGCAGTGGCGATCCAGAGCAGTTGCAGCGAACGATCGTGAAAGACTTGATCCAGATCGTCACGCCAATGCGCGTTGCTTTTGGGATGGAGATGGCCGCTGGGGAGCAGTCTCCACGCGACCAGGCCAAAGATCAGCGTCGTCGCAGCGTCTCCCACAAAGAGCCAGAAGAAGGACCGCGTGGCGAGCCATCCCGCTACTGCGGGTCCAAAGGCGAAGCCGGCGTTGATGGCGAGTCGCAGAGCGCCAAACGCGGTGACGCGCAGGGGTGGCGGAACCAAATCAGCCACCAGCGCGTGCCCCGCAGGGCCGAACATTTCTGCGGTGGCACCGGTGAGGGTGGCGGTGACGATAAAAAGCTCGAAGGTCTTCACCTGCGACAGGACCATCATCATCGCTGCGCCGCTGAGTGTGGAGAAGACGATCGTTCCCTTGCGTCCGATGCGATCGGCCAGCCAGCCTCCCAGCAGCGAGGCGAGGCAGCGTCCGATGCCGTACGCTCCCATGGCCCAACCCGCCTGTGTGGGCGAGAAGCCCAGGCTGGTCATGTAGAGAAGAATAAACGGCAGGACAAAGGTCCCGAATCGATTAATGAAGGATCCCGCACACAAGACCCAGAGCGCCCGCGGCATGAGCCGAAGGCGGTGGAGCAAGGGTGAAGAGTCGGATCGCACGGGAGACTCAGACTGGCGGTCGTGCCCCCAATCTCGCAAGCACTACGTCACAGAGCAGGCTTTGGGTCCAAGAAATCAGTCTCCCTGTTGGGATCGGCCGCTATCGACCGAGGAGGACTTACTCCCGCCAGCCGTGGTTCTCACGGACCTGGATCATCGAGGCCAGGATGTCGTTCCATGTTTGCTGCTTTCGCATGACGTCGTTGGGGAACATGCAGCCATCCCAGCAGATATGCTTAAACTTCTTGGTCACCTTACCGGCGTCGTTTCGCATCCAGTAGCCGGCGTCGCGGGCGATATTCAGTTTTCCGTTCGGATCTGTCGCCAAACAGTGGCGGCCCGTCTTGTCATGGCTGCCGGATCCCTTGACGGTGGCGTCGTTCTGAGCGACGTGAAAGTCTAGCGTCCAAGGACGCAGCGCCTTCGTCAGCTTCTTCATCGCATTGTGAAATTTCTCCGGTTCCCAATTGAATTTCGCCGGCACAATGCGGTGTTCCGGTGCGTTGTAGCCGAGGGTGTAGAGGAGCGTGTGAGCCATGTCGGCCTGGAAGCCGACGAGCTTGGGGAGTCCAACCTCTTCCAGAAGTTGGATCATGTACTTCCAGCTGTGCATCGCTCCCCAGCAGATCTCGCCCTCTGCTGCGAGCCGTTCGCCTAAGTCTTTGGCAACTTTCGCGCCCTCCTTGAAGGTTTTTGCAATCAGCTTGGTGTTGCCCTTCTTGTCCTTGGCCCAGTCGTGAACGCCGGCTGCCGAGTCGATGCGAACGACTCCGTAGGGACGCACGCCCAAAGCACGCAGTTTGCTGCCAATGCGACACGCCTTGCGGACCGCCTCAACCCAGTTTTTTCGCTTGGTCTCGTCGCCCATTGCGCTGCCATCGAACCACACCGGAGCCACTACCGACCCCACCACAAATCCTCGTTTGCGGATCTTGTCAGCGAGCGCCTTGATGCCGTCGTCGGTGATGTCGATGCAGACGTGCGGATCGTAAAGGAATAGGTCAACACCATCAAACTTCACTCCATTCACCTCTGCCTTCGCTGTGAGGTCCAGCATGGTGTCCAGATCGATGCTCGGCTCGGCCCCAGGGGATCCTTTGCCGACTAGACCGGGCCACATTGCGTTGTGAAGCTTGGGAAAATTATTCGCTGTCGTGCTCATAGATGACGTGAGGTGTAGGTAACGGAGTCGAAGCTATCTCGCGGGAGGAAACAGGCAAAGTGAAATTCACCAGTTTGCGCGAATCCACTCTGGCTTGCTATTAATCACACGCCTGCTCCCCTGCGCCGGGCTAGTTGCTTTGCCAATCGGAGTGCAGCGATCATGCTGCCGGGATTCGCGATATCCTTGCCCGCAATGTCAAATGCGGTGCCGTGATCGGGTGAAGTGCGGATGAATGGCAGACCTAATGTCCAGTTGATGCCATTTTCGAAA
>JAYTTC010000726.1:0-3454 GCA_043745255.1 Verrucomicrobiales bacterium | reverse complement strand
GAGCGTGCTGGAAAGGGCTGAGAAAGCGGACAGCACCCCGTTGGAGGAGGGCCATCACCGGAGCGTGGAAGATTTGGAGAGGAAGGAAGACCCGAAGGAGTCTGAGGCCGATGCGAGCACGACCGAGAGAGCGTCACCTCTTGGCCGTCGAGGAGGCCCTCCGAAATCGCGACTTTGACCCCCGCTGCAACTGAATCTACCCACAACTCGGAGATGCGCCCCATTCCGTAGAGTCCAGAGCCGACCCCGCCGATCACGACTTCACCCAGTTCGATGTTGAAGAGAGGAACCAGTCCGCCGAGCGCCGTGAAGGAATCGTGCCTTGGTTTTGGTGGGTCGGTAGTTAAAAGTCGGTCGCGAATTGCTAATAAACCGCTAACAGGAAACTCAATCGGACTCGTCAGAACTGGCCGGTTTTTGCCTGTTCGCATACCCTCCACCCTTTCTTTCAGCTCATTCTGTAGCGTGCGCCGTATCGGCGCATCCCCGGCCCGATCGTCCGATACGGACGACGCTACAGAAGACGGAAACCGCGTGAGGCACGCGGAGTGCGAAAGAAAACACCGAACTGGGTTGGTTCCCGTTCCAGAGAATTAGTCCCCTCCCAACCGAGTCCGTCTTTTTTCCGATTTCTAAGAGATAGCTCCGCAGAAACGAGCTCCACAGCAGGCCTCACGTCCGCTGGGGGTAAGTCCGACGGGCCGCTAGGGGATTCGACGAGGGCTATTTCTGCGAAAACTTACGGCATCTTCTGCTTGCCAACGGCTTGCTCCAGCTTAGATTGCCCGGCTCAACTGTTGGTAAATCTATGATGACCCACTGTCTCACTGTGCTAATGGCGTTTTCAGCTCCTCCGGGCGGAGCGGGCGCGCCTCAGGATCCCAAGGCCCAGCTGTTTTCCACGCTCGGTATGTTCGTGGTCATGGGTGTGCTCTTCTACTTTGCACTGATTCGGCCCCAAAAACTTCGACAGAAGGAATTGGAGGACCGGGTCAAGGGTCTGAAGCCAGGCGACAAGGTGCTCACCAGCGGCGGTATTCTGGGTACCATTGTCACCATCAAGGAAAAATCCCTCTCGATTCGCTCCGAGGACACCAAGCTGGAAGTCTTGAAGTCAGCGGTGTCGGAAGTTACCGAGCGCAAGGGTGAGCTAGCTGAGACGAAATCCTGATTCCTTCTACCGTCCACCTCCATGACTCGAAACAATCTCTGGAAACTGTTGATCGTCCTGTTCCTCTTGGGATGGTCTTTTTACGAAGTTTACCCGCCCACCGGTCAGAATCTGATCTCGCACTTCGATGAGCGAGCGCGGAACCGCGACGCGGCGCTGACCAACATTCTCTCGCGTGCCCGCGAGTTGGATAAGGCCAACTCCGTCCGCACCTATGGCAATCTTTTCGACGCCGTGGGAACCAACGAGATCGCTTCCTATTTCCCGTTCTTCGATGTCAGTGCTCAGAAGAATCCGAAGAATCATATTCTCGGACGGCTTCAGCGTGAGGCTGCCGGTAAAATCAAGCTCGGTCTCGATCTTCAGGGCGGCACCTCCTTCCTGATTGGGATGAACACGAACAATCTCTCCACCAACCAGGTTCGGCAGCAGGTTCTTGAACAAGCGGTCGAGGTGCTCCGCCGCCGTGTGGACAAGTTCGGCGTTGCTGAGCCCTTGATTCAGCCCGCTGGCAACGATCGCATTCTCATTCAGCTTCCAGGGCTTTCGGAGGACGATCGCATCAGCGCCCGCCGCCAGATTGAGAAATCAGCGTATTTGGAATTTCGGATGGTGCATGACGAGAGTCGCTCGCTGCTCGCCCAAGGACTCAGCGCTCCCGGTTACGAGAAGCTGATGATGCCCATCAAAAATGAAGATGGCTCCAAGACCCTGGTGCCGTTCCTGGTGAAGAAAGGGGCGGAGGAGGGTCTGACCGGTAAGTACGTTACCCGAGCGATGTCGGCGCGCGAGCCCGTGACCGGGCAACCCGAAATTCATTTCGAACTGAACACCGAGGGCGCCGAAAAGTTCGCCAAGATTACCCGTAAGTACAGCCCCAAGGGCGATTCCTTTCACTCGTTGGCAATTGTTCTGGACGGCGAGCTCGCTTCAGCGCCTCGGATCAATGGTCCGATCGAGGGTGGACGTTGCCAGATCACGGGTGACTTCGAACCCAAGGAGGCTCAAGAACTGGCCAACACTTTGGAAAATCCCATGGAAGCCCAGGTTTCCATCCTGGAGGAGCGCGCCGTGGATCCCTCTTTGGGTGTGGATACCATCCGCAGCGGAGTTCAATCGGCTCTCTACGGCACCCTGGCTGTGGCCTTCTTCATGTTGATTTACTACCGCATGGCAGGTCTGGTGGCGAATATTGCGCTTGCGGCGAACATCATCATGCTCTTCGGCGTGATGTGTAACCCGCACGTCGCCACGGTTCTCACCCTGCCTGGGATCGCAGGCATCGTGCTCACCATCGGTATGGCGGTCGACGCCAACGTCCTGATTTACGAACGAATTCGAGAGGAGCTCGCGAAAGGCAAGTCACTCAAGGGAGCGATCTCCGCAGGGTATGACCGAGCCTTCAGCACCATCTTCGACTCCCACGTCACGACGCTGATTTCCGCCATGATTCTGTGGGCTCTCGGAACCGGTCCGATCAAGGGGTTCGGCGTTACCCTGTTCATCGGTGTGGCGCTCAGCTTGTTTACCGCGCTGGTGATCACGCGCATCATCTTTGATTTTGCCACCGCGAAGAATTTCATCCGCTCCCTTCCGATGATGCATATCATCAAGGTCACCAACTTTGACTTCATGCGCTATGCCAAGGTGGCGTTTGCGCTTTCCTGGGCGATCATTCTGGTTGGGCTGATCTTCGGAAAGAAGCAGTTCGGCATCGACTTCGCTGGAGGTGACAGCCTGGTGCTGCGTTTCTCGCAGAAGGTCTCCGAGGAAAAAATTACCTCCTCCGTGAAGGCCGTGGGAGTCAACGATCCGCGCGTCCAGTATCAGCGCGATCTAGTGAACGGGGTCGAAACGCTGCGTGTCACCGCCGCAAAGGACTCGGGTCCGAAGATCGAAACTGCGCTGCAGAAGGATTTCCCAGGCTCGGGCTTCAAACGCGCCGCGCTGGACAGCGTGGGGGCTACCATCGGCGAGGAAATCATGAAGACTGCGCTTCTGGCCATGCTGGGGTCGCTCTTCCTCATTCTGGTCTATGTCGCGTTCCGGTATGAATTCTCGTTCGCGGTGGGTGCCGTTCTGGCGATCATCCACGACGTCTTGATGACGGTGGGTTGCTACTGCCTGGCTCACCGGGAATTCAACGCCACTTTTGTTGCGGCGATCCTGACCATCATCGGTTTCTCGATCAACGACACGATTGTGATCTTTGATCGTATCCGTGAGGATTTGAAGCTCGGCGTGCGTGGGTCCTTCACCGACGTTATCAATAAGGCTCTGAAC
>JAYTTC010000725.1:0-3457 GCA_043745255.1 Verrucomicrobiales bacterium | reverse complement strand
GGATCGATCATCGGCGATGTCGAACTGACTGGTGGCATTGGTGGCGCGGCCAGTCTCCTCGGCCCATTCACTGGCACCCTCGGCCAAGGGCACAACGCGACCTCGCTGGGTGTAGTGGATATTCTCCTTGCCGGCACCGGTGTATCCGCCCGGCTCGGTATGGCTGCCGGCACTCATGAGGGTGATGCCAAGGGGCAGCAGCCCGTCGCGGAGTTTGGCAGGTTCTCGCGTTGAGAGTACCAAACCCACATCAGGCAGGAGCAAACGAAACGCGCAGACCAACTGAACCAGCTCTCGATCCTCCAGATGTGTGAGAGGCTGAAATTCTCCCGCGCACGGACGGAGCCTTGGAAGCGACAGCGTGATCTGGGCTTTCCAGCAATTCCGGAGCAGGTAGAGGGCGTGCGCCGCGACCGAGAGGGCTTCTAAACGCCAATCGCTGAGTCCGAAAAGAGCCCCAATCCCCAACCGACGAAACCCCGCCAGGTAGGCGCGCTCGGGTGTTTCCAGACGCCAGTCGAAGTTTCGCTTCGGTCCTGCGGTATGCATGGACTCATACACCGACCGGTTGTAGGTCTCCTGATAGACCACCAACCCCTCACTCCCGGCTTCGACCATCGGCACATAGTCGGTTGTTTCCATGGGGCCGACCTCCAGCGAAATCCCGGGGATGCTGTCGCGAAGCGTTCGAACGCAGTCGGCTAGATAGCCACTGGAGACAAATGTGGGATGCTCCCCAGCAACCAGCAGGACATTCCGAAATCCCTGCTCCGCGAGAGCGGAGGCCTCACGTCGAATTTCATCCTGCCCCAGGGTCACGCGCAGAATGGGATTATCTCGCGAGAAACCGCAGTAGCGACAGTTATTGATGCACTCGTTGGATAGATAGAGCGGGGCGAAGAGGCGGATCACCCGACCGAAGCGCTGTCGCGTGAGGGCCTGAGATCGGCGGCTCATCTCCTCCAACGAACTTCCGGCGGCAGGCGAAATCAGGCAGGCGAAATCAGCGAGCGAGAGGGAGGATTTGCGAAGCGACTCCTGGACCTCGCGAGCTCCGGTGCAGAGAGAACGGTGGACCCAGCTTTGCAAAGGCAGAGCGTTGAACTCGTTGACGAAACTCACCAGGCCACGCTAGCAAAGCATGATGGGGTGGGCCATGGATCATTTGAGGAAAATCGGGGAGCGTCTCACACTCACAAGAAGCTGGAGTTCTGAGTTGCCACCCGCTACTAAATGCGCACCGATGAACACCGGAATCACAGCAATTAACGAGGAAGTCCAACGCGCGAGCGGCTTTGTGCGGCCGCTGCTGGCCGAAATGGGCAAGGTGGTGATCGGCCAGAACTATCTCATCGAACGGCTGGTGATTGGCATGCTCACAAACGGGCACGTTCTGCTCGAGGGCGTTCCCGGCCTAGCCAAAACTCTCTCTGTCAAAACCCTCGCCGCCTGCCTGAGCGTCAAGTTCGCACGTATTCAGTTCACACCGGATATGCTGCCCGCAGATATCGTGGGCACTCAGATCTACGACGGCCAGTTCGGGGGATTCACCACCCGCAAAGGACCGATCTTCGCCAACCTGGTCCTGGCCGATGAAATCAACCGCGCCCCAGCGAAGGTGCAGAGTGCGCTGCTGGAGGCGATGCAGGAAAAGCAAGTGACTCTGGGCGACACTAGCTACAAGTTGGAGGAGCCGTTCCTGGTGATGGCCACGCAGAACCCAATCGAGCAGGAAGGCACCTATCCCCTGCCCGAGGCCCAGGTCGATCGCTTCATGTTGAAGCTGAAGATCAGCTATCCGAGTCGGCAGGAGGAACGCCAAATCCTCGATCTGATGGCGCGGACTTCAAACCTTCCCAGTGCCGGCGCCGTCGTGGATTCGCAGCAAATCCTTTCGGCTCGGAAGGTAATCAATGACATCTACATCGATGATAAAGTGAAGGACTACATCGTCGATCTGGTGTGCGCCACGCGCCAGCCGGAAGTGTACAAAATTCAGCTCAAGGATTTTATTCAACTGGGGGCCTCGCCCCGCGCGACCATCGCTTTGACGCTGGCGGCAAAAGCCTTCGCATTTCTCCGAGGTCGCGGATATGTCACCCCACAGGACGTGAAAAGTATCGGCATGGATGTGCTTCGACATCGCGTGACCATCACCTACGAGGCCGAGGCAGAGGAAAAAACCAGCGAAAGCATCATTCAGAAGATATTCGACGAGCTCCCGGTGCCCTGATGGCCGGCCGAATCCCAATGGCACTCTGGTCAGAGTCTTTTTCGCGGGCCGCTAATCCATGATTCCTCGGGAAATCCTTAAGAAGATTCGGCAGATTGAGCTGCGCACCAACCGTCTCGTCACTGAGACGCTCGGGGGGCAGTATCATAGCGTTTTCAAAGGACAGGGAATGAACTTCGAAGAGGTGCGCGAGTACCAGCCCGGAGACGATGTCCGATTCATCGACTGGAACGTCACCGCGAGGATGAATCACCCGTTCATCAAGAAATACGTTGAGGAACGCGAGCTCACCCTGATGCTGGTCGTAGATCTCAGCGGTTCTGGACTCTTCGGATCGGGCGAGCAGTCAAAGCGCGAACTCGCGGCCGAGATCGCGTCCGTGCTGGCCTTTTCCGCAATCCGCAACAACGACAAGGTAGGCCTGATTCTCTTCACCGACGAGGTGGAGCGTTACTTCCCTCCCAAGAAGGGCCGTCGCCACGTTCTTCGCGTTATCCGGGAGATCCTCTTCTATGAGCCGAAGCGACGGGGAACAAGTCTCAACCACGCCCTGGAATTTCTCAATCGCGTGACACCCCACCGCGCCATTGCCGTTGTGATCGCCGATTTCCTCGGAGAAAACGTCCTGGCAGAATCCACCGCGCGAGCCAAACCCGCGACCCTCAGCCCGCATCAGCCACTCGGCGCGACGGTCATCGGCTCTCTGCGACAAACCAATCGCCGACACGATGTGGTGGCGGTTCAGGTTGCCGACCGCTACGAACTCCGGCTTCCGGCGCTGGGGCGATTGGTCCTCAAAGACGCCGAGACCGGCGAGGTAGTGGAGATCAACACCGGAGACTCCCGGCATCGCGACGCATTTCAGCGTCGTCAGTCGGAAGCTCAAAGCGAACTCCTCCGACTGCTCCGATCGGCTAGAATCGACTCCATCCAGCTCCATACCAACGAGCCCTATGGAACCGCGTTGGCAAAGTTTTTTGAGACCCGTCAGAAGCGGATTCTCCACGGGTGACGCAGCGGATGAAAAAGACAAACTCCATCCCTGCCGCCACCGCTCTGGTCACCCCGACTGGGTCCGGGACCAACGACATCCGCGGCATCAAACCTCCGGTCCTGATCGCCGATGGATGGATGACCCTGCTGGTCACCGCAGGAATTCTCGCGCTGATCGCATTGGCAGTGTGGCTCGCGATTCGCCGCCATCGACGGCCCGTCCAGATGCCT
>JAYTTC010000724.1:0-3461 GCA_043745255.1 Verrucomicrobiales bacterium | reverse complement strand
TCGGACATTTGCTTGGCATTGGCACAGCGCTCTCCTGGGATGCACAGATCAACGGAAGTCACCAGTTCACCGGGGCGAACTCGGTATCAGAACATGGTGGCAACGTCCCCTTAGAGTCGGATGGCGGTCATTTTCAAGAGGGCCTGGCCAGTCACATCCCAGGGACTGCAACGTCACAGGAGGTGGCGCTGGACCCCAGCCTCACCACCACCACTCGGAAGGTGCTGACGGATCTGGATTGGGCGGCGTTGCAGGACATCGGCTGGCAAGTGGTGCCTGAGCCTAGCGAGTATGTGCTTTTCGCACTCGGTGGACTGGCATTGATTCGCGCGTATCGACGCAAAGCCTGAGCCAAGGTCAGTGGAAGTTTATTTAGTCCCTCAGAGTGGTTGACGCTGGACGGAGTTCGCAGGGCCGACGCAGTTAAGGCGTCGGCCCTGTCATTTTTACGGGCTCCACCAGCCAAATCGATCCCTCGAGAACCTCGATGAGGACTGGAAACAAAAATTCTCCAGGGCATGGGCCTCGAACGCACTTTCCTGTCAGCGGGTCGTAAACCGCTCCATGCGTCTGGCAGACGAAGTGCGTGCCTTCGCTGTTGAAAAAGGCGTTGTCATCGTAGTCGATAGAGATGGCGATATGCCTGCAGAGATTCTGATAGGCCACGCATTGGCCACGAAATCGCGCCACGAATCCCTCCAGCTTCTGGCCGTCACGAGCGAAAGCAAACTTTGCAGTCGTCCCTTCAACCAGGTCTTTCTCAGCCATGATCCACGTTCTGCGCACGGGCTAACCTTACTGAGCTTCGCGAGGAAGAAAATCGCGAATCGAGGGGCGGAGCCCGGCGCCGACACGTCCGAGTTTTCCCTGAATCGACTGTTGACCGATGTCGTCGATTCTTTACTCTGCGGTGAACCACCTATAGGTAAAAATATATGAACGAGAAAGAGCCATCCCCGATTTCCGGATCGACCACCCGTCGAAAATTCATTCAGACCACCGCGACGGCCGCAGCTGCTGTGGCGACGGTGAACCTATTTAAGACCCCCGTTTACGGCCAGAACCAGGCACCCTCCACGGGCCGTGTGATTGGGGCAAATGATCGTATCACGATTGGCTTCGTCGGCGTGGGCGGACAGGGCATGGCGCATGTTCGTTCCATGAAGGAGCACGCTCAGGAGAACAATGTGGTTCTCGCGGCGGTTGCCGATGTTTCGAAGCATCGCACCGAGGAGGCTCAGAAGTATATCGGCGGCGAGTGCGTTGGCTTCGGCGACTACCGAAAGCTGCTCGAGCGAAATGATATCGATGTTGTTTGCTGCGCGACTGTCGATCATTGGCACACCCCGGTTTCGGTGGATGCCATGAATGCCGGCAAGCACGTCTATGTGGAAAAGCCGATGACCCGTTACCTGGGTGAGGCGTTCCAAATTTACGACGCTTGCAAGAGCACTGGAAAAATTCTCCAGGTTGGTTCTCAGGGTTGCTCGGATCTGAAGTGGCACAAGGCTGCCTCCCTGATTCGCGAAGGCCGCATCGGTCCTGCGGTGATGAGCCAGGGGTCCTACATGCGCAATGCTCCCAAAGGTGAATGGAACTACGCCATTCAGCAGTGGGCTGGAGCGGACGACATCAACTGGGAGATGTGGCTCGGGCCGAAAATTAAGAGCCGCAAATCTTTTGATGCCGACCACTATTTCCGCTGGCGCAAGTATTATCCCTACTGCTCTGGTCTCCTGGGCGACCTGTTCCCGCACAAGCTCCACCCGTATATGCTCGCAACCGGCAACCCTCAGTTCCCTGTCCGCGTCGCCGCCGTCGGCAGCCGCAAGGTGGAAACGGACAAGAAGACCCCGGGGACCTATGTTCGCGACGTCCCCGAGATCATCCAGCTCATTTCCGAGTTCCCGGATGGCATGGTGATGCACATGACCTGCAGCACGGTGAACGAAACCGGCACGCAGGAAATGATCCGAGGCCACAAGGCCACCCTCACCATGCAGGGCAACAAAGTGGTGCTGACTCCGGAGCGAGCCTTCGCTGAAGAAGTGGAATCCGCCACCTTCGGCGACATGAACGGTTCTCCGTTCATTGGTGAACCCATCCATGTGCACGAGAAGAACTGGTTCGATAGCATCCGTGCCAACAAGCAGCCCAACTGCGGCATCGATCTCGCGGTCAAGGTCCAGACCATCATCTCGCTTGCGGAAATGTCCGAGCGCTTGAGCGTGATGTGCCTCTTCGATGAGAAGACCCGCAAGATCACCGACGGCAGTGGTAAAGAAATCACGCCGATCACCTACGGCACTCTCGATCTCTCCTAGTTGGCGGATCGATCTCTCTCAAACCGGCTTCGCCAACGCGAAGCCGGTTTTTTTGTGATGAGTTTGACTCCTCCCACAGTTCAAGTCGCACGGAACGCGATGGCGACGCGATTCGAAATCGCTCTCCATGGCGAGGATTCGATCCGGCTCCGCGCGGCGGCAGAAGAAGCGCTCTCGGAAATTGAACAATTGGAGGAACGGCTCAGTTTGTATCGATCTACCAGCGAGGTGAGCCGCGTCAATGCGCTGGCTGCGCGCGAGGCGGTGCCCGTCTCTTCGGATCTCTTTCGTCTGCTCTCTCACGCCGCCCGGCTTACTGCTGCCTCCGCGGGGGCATTCGATATTACCATTGGTCCCCTGATGCGATGCTGGGGTTTCCTCAACGGCCCGGGAACGCTGCCGGACACTGCGTCGCTTGCGGCGGCGCGGGAATGTGTCGGGATGCAATGGGTGGAACTTAACGAGAGCGCGCGCAGCGTTCGGTTTACACGGCCGGGATTGATGATCGACCTAGGTGCCATTGGGAAAGGGTATGCGATCGACATGGCGGTGAGTCGGCTTCGGGAGGCAGGCGTCACCAGCGCGCTGATTCACGGGGGTACTAGCAGTGTTTTTGGAATCGGGCATCCTCCTGAAGCCGAAGCATGGCAGGTCGCCGTGGAACTTCCGTCGCGATCCGCTGACACCGCGTCCCGGATCCTGGCGATCGTGCCACTCAGGGAGAACTCGCTGTCGGTTTCGGCCGTCTGGGGAAAATCCTTCCAGAGCGGCGATCGCGAATGCGGGCACGTGATGGATCCTCGAACCGGGCAGCCGGTCCACCACACACAACTGGCTGCGGTCATTCTCCCCTCTGCCGCTGAAAGCGACGCCTTCTCCACGGCGCTGCTCGCGCTTGGATCGGGAGGATCGACGACTCTAATCCATCATCGACCCGAGATCCGCGGTCTGATGGTTGGGGAAGGGACCGGAGAGGCAGTCGCGGTGATGAGCCTCGGCGGACTGGTTCTCCATTCTCACGTGTAGTCTGTGTTCCCCGAACGCTCCCTTCCCGACGCGGGCCATCTAGATCCCTCGATTGGCGCGCCAGAGCAGCACGATGCCAATGGCTTCGAAGGCAAAGTTAGGTATCCAGAC
>JAYTTC010000723.1:0-3462 GCA_043745255.1 Verrucomicrobiales bacterium | reverse complement strand
TGATTAGGCCATCGCTCATCTTCATGAGTTTCGGAACAGGCATCGCCCAATCATTGTGCCGGGAACCCCATTCGCCAAGGATCCAGATCTCACCCACTTTTAATTGTACCCGTTACTCACACCCTGCCGCTCAGGACCGTTGACGAATGGGGTTCCCGGCACAATGATTGGGCGATGCCTGTTCCGAAACTCATGAAGATGAGCGATGGCCTAATCATCGCCGGTGCCGTTCTGATTTTGTTCACGTCAAGTGTCTTGGCGGTCAACCCGCCAAAGCCTTTCGATCGGGCACCCTACCTTCAGCTCGCCAGCCCTACGCTGATGCATGTCGCGTGGCGAACCGCAGGCCCCATTGATCCGATAGTCCGTTACGGCACCGAGCTCGGGCGGCTGAACCTCAAAGCATCCGACAGCGCAATCGTGGTTCGTGCCTCGCTCGGCACCAATGGACAGGACATGCTTCCGCAGTGGAAGGCGCTGCGAACGAGCGAAAACCTGCGCCTGCCCAAGCTGCACTCGGCACCCATAGGCACCTTCCACTACGAGGCGCGACTCAACGACCTCAAGCCGGACACCCGCTACTACTACGCAGTCTACGATGGCGAGAAACGCCTGACCCCGGAAGACGCAACCTACCAATTCACCACCCACCCGCCGGTCGGATCGGTAAGGCCGATTCGGTTCTGGGCGCTCGGAGACGGTGGCACCGGACGTGAGGCTCAGGCGGCCGTTCATCGGGCCATGGTCACCTCGACTGAAAAGGAAGGGCATCCGATTGACTTTTGGCTTCATGTCGGAGATATGGCCTACACCACTGGACGCGACGTCGAATTCACCAGCCGGTTCTTCGAGTCCTACGAGAGCACGCTGCGGAACAAGGTCTGCTGGCCCGCGATGGGAAATCACGAAGGCTTCACGTCCAAGGGAACCACCGGCGTCGGACCCTATTACGATGCTTACATCACACCCGCGCGAGCGGAAGCGGGAGGGGTGGCTTCAGGAACTGAAGCGTATTACTCGTTCGACTACGCGAACGTCCACTTCATCTGCCTCGATTCCCATGATCTGGATCGCAAACCCACTGCGGCGATGGGCAAGTGGCTGAAGGCGGATCTCGACAAAGCCAAAGCGGATTGGTTGATCGCCTTCTGGCATCACCCTCCCTACACCAAGGGAAGCCACGACTCGGACAAGGAAAAAGATTTAATCGAGATGCGCCGATACATCATGCCAATCGTCGAAGCGGGCGGCGTCGACCTCGTCCTGACCGGACATTCCCACATCTACGAACGTTCGATGCTGATCGATGGAGCCTACGCCACCAACAGTGTTTCGGAGAATGTGGCGATCGACGATGGCGACGGAGATCCTGCTGGGGATGGTGCCTACCGCAAGAGTGCCGGAATCCACGCACACGAGGGAACGGTTCAAATCGTGACGGGTAACGCAGGGCAGACGCTCGGACGCAGCGGGACCATTCCCTTTATGAGGAGGACGATCGTGGAGCATGGTTCCGTCTTGGTGGACGTCAACGGGGATACCCTGGTGGCCAGGATGGTGAATCGCAACGGGAACGAGCGCGATCTATTCAGCATTGTTAAACGTGGGACGGCGGATCCCAATCGCTTGGCGCTTCCCTGGCAGCCCCCCGAGTACAAAAAGTCGACCAGCGACACCAAGGAAAAGGTCACTGCCGCGATCGACCACAAAGTGGTGATTCCGCCGGACGCCTCCTGGGACTACCTGATCGGAAGCGATCCGCGCGGGATGGAGTGGGCTCGGGTCGGCTTCAAAGGCCAGGGCTGGAAGACCGGGCCTGCGGCCTTTGGGTATGGCGAAGGGACTTATAAAACCGAACTGAAGGAGATGCGACGACACTTCACCTCGGTGTATCTGAGGAAGGAATTCATCGTCGAGCAGGTTGATCACGTCACCGAGATGGGGCTGATCATCGACTACCAGGACGCGTTCATCGCCTACATCAACGGCCGGGAAGTAGCCCGTGTGGGTGTGACCCGCAGCGGGGGACGTAACGCTCAGGGGGTAAAGGCCCGCGACGAAAAGGGACCGGCCTATATCGCCCTGAAAGATGTGCAGAACTTTCTCAAGGACGGCGTGAACGCGTTGGCGATCGAGGCTCACACCGCATCAGCGGATACCGTCGACTTTCTGCTCAACCCGACGCTCATTCTGGAAGATTAACCGCTCATGCGTGCCTGGACCCTGATTACACTCGTTTCTCGATGCTGGCTTGTTGCGGGTTTCCTGGCGGTACGCGGGGCCGCGCACGACGGACCCGAGGACGAAGTCGGGGAATTGACCGAACTCATCGAGAAAGGGGAGACCCCAGAATTACTGGTCCGACGGGCGATCGAGTATCGTGTGATGGGCAAAAACACCGAGGCCTCCCATGATCTCGAGCGCGCAACGCGGATGAACCCGGCCTCGTTATTTGCTCAGCGCGAGTTGGGTCGCGTTTACTTCGCGCTGGGGAAAACCAACGAGGCGATCGACACACTTTCCCACGCTCTCAAAATCAAAGGGGAGGAGCCCACCGAGATCGCATCGCTTCGCATTCTTAGGGCGGAGTTTTATCGGGCGCGAAGTGAAAACAAGAAAGCCCTCGAGGACAGTGAGGAGGCCATCCGACTCCATCCCCAGACTGTCGAGTGGTATCTGCTGCGCAGCGATTTGCAGGAAAGGCTCAAGCTCCCCAAGGAACGGATCAAGGGAATCGAAAACGGGGTTCGAGAAACCGGGGCCGGCATCCTGGAGATCGAACTGGTGGAAGCCTTCCTCGATGATAAGCAGTACGAGACAGCGCTCATCAAAATTGAGCAAGAGCTCAAGGACTCTCGCATCCAGGGCTCCTGGCTGCTTCGACGCGCGCGAGCCAAGATGGGCCAAGGCGATAAGAAAGCCGCGACACTGGATTTGGAGGCCGCCCTGAAAGAGATCAATCCCCGACTGACCGCAGGATCGGTGGACGCTTCCCTATTAACCGACAAAGCGCAGGCCCACGATCTGTTAGGTGAAAAAATCGAAGCCCGCCGCTATTACGAACAGGCGCGCGACGCCGGAGCCGACGAATGGGTCAAAGAGCGGATCAAGACGATCAAAGCGGAGGAAGACGCTCGCGAGAAAGAGAAGGAAAAGGTTCTGGATAAAGAGCGCGGACTCGTCGATGAAGACAAACCTGACAAGCCAGAGAAGGAGTCGAAAGCAGAACGTAAGCAGAAAGCCAAAGACGAGCCGATGCACTGACGGTTTCCTTGAAGATGGAGCGGGGATGGGCCGATACGGCCCACACTACAGAACTGCAGCCCGTCTTCTGTTGCGTCGTCCGTCTCGGACGATTCGGGCGGGGGATGGGCCGATACGGCCCACACTACAGAAGACAACCACCGCAACGACGAGAGAACCGCAGGGACCGGCTTTAGCCGCGAAGAGGCACAGAATTCG
>JAYTTC010000722.1:0-3476 GCA_043745255.1 Verrucomicrobiales bacterium | reverse complement strand
TCTGCTGGAGCTTGTTCGCAAGTTCCAGACCTTCGGCGTCGATGATGAACGCCTTCCTCTCCGTCTTGCTCGGGTCGAGGCGGTTGACAAACGACGGCTCGCCAAATAGGAAACGCAGATGTTCGATGCGCTCCAGCTCGGCTCTTAGAGAGTCGTATGCGTAGATCGTGAAGTAGGCCGAGACGATGGAGAGCGTGGACCCTGTCTGGCTTTTCGCCCGCAGGAAGTCAGCGACCGTTCCCCTTGTGTGGTTGTCGCGCAGGCCGGAGTTGTTATTTAGAGTTGGCACGTGTTCAAGGACGTAGAGCTTCGATCCATCTGCATGGGGGCGGGCGTGTTGCTGCGGCAGTCGGAATGATGGCAATTGCGATTCAGACTCCCTAAACAGACCACGGTTAGGCACAGGCATTCTCGGTGGCCGGACCTATTTGTAAAGGAGGCCCAGATTGACACCGCTATTCGCGACAGTTTACCCACGGTTTTCCAGCGTTCTGGCATAGATCCTCTTTGCCAAAGTGTTCTCTTCCTGAGCGTGCCCGCTCGGAGCCAACGGCTTACGGCGAAAACGCTAGCCCACCCGTCCAAGAAGGCCAGCCAAAAGCCAGTGGAATCCCACAGCGGTCGTGGATCGAGGACTTGGAAAGGCCTAGAACCGACAGGTGGCAAACCGCCTGAACATTCCGCTCTCGATGGTCATCGCCCGGCGACGCTTCCTAGGTCGGCCCGAATGGACGCCCAAGAAGATCTCCCGCACGCGGCGGGCCGCCAGAAGCTGACTCGCGTTCCTCCCCTCCTAGTGGCGGGGAGACGGCGTCCATCGCCCGGGCCAGGCACTGCACATCCATGTAGCGGGCCGCCGCTGTGCGCTTGGATAGGGCGGAGGGGTGGGTGGATCCAGTTCTTGATCTGCTCCGCCCAACCCAGCTTCGCACAGGAGTATCCCAGCCTCGCAGCCGCGATGAGGAGCACCCCCATCACCCAGTGACTTCGCCACGGTCGGGACTCGAGATCGGCGATCATCTGGTTGATCCGCCGGTGAGCGTTTTCAAAATCCTTCACCGCGGCCTCCCACTTCTTGGCTCCCGCCTCCAGATCCTGTTTCGTCTTTTTTGCCGCCCCCTCCAACTGCGCGAGGCACGAATTCATTTCCTGAATGTTCGCACTGCTGCTTCGTGCGTGATCTTCCACCACGGACTTCAGTCCTGCGATCTTCCCGCTGAGCGTTCCCTCTGCCGTGTGCACCACCCCTCCCAACTCCGTCCGCATCTCAACGATTGTCTTAGCCAACTCGTATGGTCTAAAAACTCATGCGGCCTCCCTACAATAAAATTTCAGGAGGCCTCTGAGGCGCTCGCGAGTTTGGATAGCTCCTGATGACTCGCCGCTACGATCCTCGGTTGCCGGAAACAGGATGATGTTGCCTTTGCCCTGGCGATTTCGTTTCGCGTGGTAATGAGCCAGATAACTTTCCAGGCAAGGGTGGAGAGACCGTTCCCCGAAAAATACCATTTTGGAGAGGAGTTCCGACTTCACCGAGCGGATCCAACGTTCGCAATGGGCATTCAAGTTCGGACTGCGGGGCGGCAGGGTCACAGCCTGGATGCCGACTGATTCCAGGATTGTGTCGAAGGCCGCGCAGAACTTCGTATCGCGATCGTGGAGCAGGTATTTGCAACCGAGGAGGAACCCGTAGTGTCCACATACTCGAACGAGGAAGTTTTCATGCGGCTTTTCGGTAGTCGTATTTCAAAAGGCCGCCAAGCTTCTGACGACGGGGCACAGAACCATTGGCTGGAAACTCCACAAACTCAGGTCGGATGATTTTGTTCTCGAGTCCCTGATGGTTTCTTTCCCGGTGATAATGTTCAGCGAACTGAGAAACCGCTTCTCGCAAGGACGATTCCCCAAACAGGATCATGTTGTCCAAACACGACTCCCTGATCGTGCGGAGAGTCGCAGGGATTCCACGCCACTGCTTCTTAGGGTCTCGCTCACCATGCCCCTGCGGTCCTCGCGCGAACCCTACCGCACAGGCGTGGAGGCCTTCTTCGAGAACCTGCTCCCCGACAGCCGGCAGATTCGCGAGCGTATCCAACGCCGATATCGCACCCGAACCACCGAGGCCTTCGACCTGCTCGCTGAAGTGGGGCGCGATTGCGTCGGCGCCCTGCAACTGCTCCCGGAAGAGGCCGCACCGGCGAATATTCGATCCATCAAGGCGGAACGTCTCTCCCCCCGTGCGGTCGGCGTACTGCTGGACCAGACCTTGGGGCGGACGGAGCTGATCGCAGAGGAGGCCCCAGAGTTCCGCATTTCGCTCGCGGGTGCGCAGGAGAAGACAGCATTGCTGTGGCACGATGGAGCATGGCATCGACCGCTCGAGGCCACGCCGACAACCCACATCATCAAACTTCCGATCGGCCCCGCCGCGCATGGGATCGATCTGTCGGCGTTGGTGGAAAATGAGTGGCTTTGCAGTCAGATCCTCCGTGGCTACGGAGTCCCGGTCGCGGAGAACCGGATCGCGCGGTTCGGAGAGCACCGGGTCCTGGTGGTGGAACGGTTCGATCGTGGATCGCACGCCCGACGTTCTTACTCGGGTCGCGGATGCAATGCCGGGGGACTATCCGGCCGCGCTCGCCGACGCGGTGTTCCGAGGTGTGAGGACGGCCGCCGGGCGGCTTACCACGGTGGCACGCAAGCTCCGATGACGGGGAGCCCCGATCTCCCAGCCATCCCGTTCCCAGCAAAACGATACAGGCTCAGTACGGCGGGAACATTCGACGCAACCCGTGCGCAAGGACGATGGCTGTAAATACGAAGTTGCGAGCAACACCTGAAGATCACTCGCCACGGCCGCTTGAGGGTGCCGCTCATATTCGATGAGAGACGGCGATTCCACCTTCACTCCCCGGGCGCGGGCGTGGCAGGCACTTGCGGCAGTCGCCAAGTGACTCCTCAGCGAATCGTTCCTAAAGCTTTGAACACGCGAGGCCTTGTGCCCGTGCCCGAGGACAAGATCGTCAGCCGATATCACCGTTCCTGGGTTCCAGATGTGGATGCAGACCTGACTGAGCCCCCGATGGAAACCGAATCAAAGCGTTCCTTCGCTCGTGGTTTTCTTGGATGCAAACGAAACCGAGCAAAGGCGACGCACGGGTTGCCTCCTGTTGTAGCCCGCCCCGATCATTTCAAGACATATCGTCCGGTCTTGATCGTGCCGACCCGTTTGACCAACCCAGCCTTCAGCAACGGGCGTAGCAAATCCATCGTGCCCTGCTTGGACATTTTCAGCGCCCGCTTGGGAGGGGACTCATCCTCCAAAACAGGAACTAACCCTGCACAGGCTTTTTTATTCGCACTCCGTATGCTCCCTGTGGGGTGCCCTGCTTCTGTAGGGTCGTCCGTATCGGACGATCCGGCGGGGATGGGCCGATACGGCCCACACTACAGAAGACAACCCACGCAACGGAGAG
>JAYTTC010000721.1:0-3477 GCA_043745255.1 Verrucomicrobiales bacterium | reverse complement strand
ACACCACTTCCTACTATCTCTCGGACTATCAGGTGTCGCGTGTTGTGAGCCTGTCGCCGCAGATCACCGGATTTAAGTTCCCAGGTCTTACCAACCCGCCCGCGGGGGATACAGCGGCGTTTCCAAATCAGCTTCAAAGGGTCGTGCTCCGAGGGGATCAGGCCTATCTGCCGAATGTCGCTGCCTCACCCACCGGACCCCTCCGTTTCAATCTGGACACCCACGCCTTCGTCAGTGTCATCGACGGTGTGAACGGGATCGCCCCCACCGATAGCGGAACCAATAAATTCCTCAACCTTCACCTCGGAGCCCGCAACCCTGAGCCGGGTAAGCGTAAGATCTTCTTCGCGAATCCCTGGGATATTGCATTCACCACCCAGAGCGGATCGGGCAGTGCCTACGTCGTTTCCGCTGCGAGCGATGCTCTGGTGAAACTGGACGTCGCGGCGGATGGAAAACTGTCCTTCACGGTGGACGGCGACACGACGCGCTACATTGATTTGAACGATCCGGCGAATCCCACCACCAGCGGGGCCGGTGCGGGAAAGAATCCGCAGGGAGTAGCCATCACCAGCGATGGCAGTCGGGCGTACGTCGCCAACTTCGTGTCCCGCAATGTCTCCGTGGTGGACTTGGCCAGCGACGCGGTGATCGCGGTGGTGTCCACCTCCGATCTACCGCCATCAGGGTCGCTAGGTGAGACCAACTTGGTAGGGGCAGAGATCTTCTTCTCCTCGCGAGGGAACTTTGACTCCATCCCGGGAACCAACTCATTGCGCGATCGACTCTCCAGCGAAGGTTGGCAAAGCTGCTCGAGCTGCCATTTCAAAGGCCTCACGGACGGCGTGATCTGGCAGTTCAACGCGGGTCCACGCAAAAGCGTGCCCCTCAACGCGACCTTCAATCCTCACAATCGGAGTCAGCAACGAGTCCTCAACTATTCCGCGATCTTTGATGAGGTCGAAGACTTCGAGGCGAACATCCGCAATGTCTCCGGCCCAGGCCCGCTGGCCGGCGGCGCCCTCGATCCTAATCATGGCTTGCTCATCGGCGACAACGGCGATCTCAACGTGGCGCCAAGCGCGGTCAACGCGTTCGCGCTGCCTAATGCGAACCGAGCACAGCTCACGGTGACCTTGCCGGGCAGCGCCACCAAAGTTCCGGCACTGACCGCGCTGAAGGAATGGGTGCGGAACGCGGTACGAACCCCTAACTCGCCCCGATCCGGCTATGGCGGCTACGCCGCAGATCCAGTCGACATCAACAAAGGGCGGACGCTTTTCCTTCAGGCAAGTTGTGCGAACTGCCATGGCGGTCAGAACTGGACGGTCAGCCTCAAGGAGTTCACCTCTCCCCCCGCTCTCACCGAGATCCGCACCGAACGAAACCCCACCAATTTCACTGGCAACCCGGTAGGCGCGCAGTACCTAACACGGCTGCTGCGTGATGTTGGCTCTTTCAATCTCGGGGTGGTCGGACAAGGCAATCCATTCGGAAACAACATCGGTGCCGAGGAAAAGGCCGCACCCGCAGTGGCCGGTGGTGTCTTGCAGCCGCGGCCGGACGCCCTGGGACGCGACTATAACCAGGACGGACAGGGAATCGGTTTTAATGTGCCCTCCTTGCTCGGTCTCTTCAATCTCCCGCCCTACATGCACAACGGCGCGGCCGAGTCTCTCGCGGCCGTGGTGGCGGATGTGAAACATCGCACCGACAACGGTCGATTGCCCGACGTGCTCACGATCCCAGCCCACCAGGCGCAGTTGGTCACTTTTCTGGAGTCGATTGATTTCAACACCATTCCTTTCGCTTCGATCGCGGTGAAGCAAGTGGCAGATCAGGTGGTGGTTGGCTTCGACACCGTCGCAGGAGTCTCCTATCTGCTTGAGGGTCGAGCGACGCTGAGGAAACCCTGGGTGTCGATCGGTTCCTCCGTCATCGGAGACGGACAAAGAAAAGAACTCCACGTCAATATCGACACCGAGACGCGGTTCCTGCGCTTGAACGCGGAATAGGAGGGGCCGAGGATTTACGACAGAAGGTGAGATCCGCGTCCCCCAATGCGGCAATTCGCGTCGGCTTTCAATCACGCCCGAAGTTCTCCAGCCTACCAGCCTGTCCGATTTACCCCCAGCGGACGTTAGTCCTGCTGGGGAGCTGGTTTCTGCTGAGCTATCCCTTGGGGCTCGTCGTGACAGGCTGCTAGATTCCAGGCTTGGAACCGGGTGGACACCGATTCGACCCAGTCCACCGAGGGGAGAGCATAGGGGCGGAACAACTCGAGGTATCCCTGTTGCTCGTTGTAGTAAATCGCGCGATGCAGGCCGAGTGTGCTGGCCTTGGGAGTGTCGATCAGACTGGCGGAATCATTTGCGCTCATCTGGAAGAGCACTCGCATCTCAAATTCGCCGAGCGCCTTCCGACTCAGGAATCGGTTGACGTTGTTATAAGTGTCGCAGGAAGCGATCACATGGAAACCCATGCTCGGGCCATCCAGGATCAGAGCGTTGAAAGGCACTCCCGCGCTCGCGCTTCCTCCGCTTTCATCGGCAGAGAAACTGAATTCTTCCTCCTGACGCAGTTTCTTATATTTCTGGAGCCCATGAACCAGGATGAACGTTTCGGGTCCCCTGGCGGCCTGATCCGTTTCACCCCGTTGTTTCATTTCCTCCACGAGTTGATTCATCAGCGCCACCACATCGCTATCCCGTGCGAGAATGACCTCATGGGGGAGAGCGGCAACCACACGATCCAGATAGTCTCGCTCGGAGGACCCGGGGGCGGTGCCGTCGAACAGGACGAAACGAACTGACCTGGCAGGATACTGAGCGGCCAGAGAGATCAACGTGACGGACAAGAGCGCCAGAGTGGCCTCTTCGCGCTGGCCCACGAGCAGCAGATTGCTTCCGCTTTGTCTTTGGAAGAGCATCTCGGTTGGGCCCTTGATCGAATTCGGGGAGCCCATCCAAATCCTTGCGATCGCCCGCCCCACGAGGGGCGGAGTGCGCAACACCGCCTGCAGTTCGGGATTCTCCCGCACCTCCGCCGGGGCGTCGCCCTCGAACACGAATGGCCCTGGGTAACGCGAGGGAGTCTCATCCGCCTTTTCCCGGGCGAGCCGCAAATAGCGATCGCGAACATCGTCGGGAAGCCACACCACCTGGAAGGGGCTGTTCCCTTCCAAAGCCCCCGCCATGTCGTTGTAGATCCCCTCACCCGGCCGGGAGAGGAGCCTCGGTGCGGAGTTGTTCTCATCCATGATCAGATAGGCGTCGGCTTCATTGCATTGCAACGCGATGCGAATGACCATTTGACCCAGGGTGGCTCGGGCAACGGTGTAGGCTCCACCGAGAGTCTGCGAGCCAAGGATAACATGGATGCCGAACGCACGCCCCTGGCGCACGATGCGATCCAACAGGACGGAGGCGGTTTGCGACACCTTGTCATCCTCGACGAACAATTCTTGAAACTCATCGA
>JAYTTC010000720.1:0-3481 GCA_043745255.1 Verrucomicrobiales bacterium | reverse complement strand
CACTACAGAAGCCGGGCTGTAGTTCTGTAGCGTGGGCCGTATCGGCCCATCCCCGTCCCACCTCTTCGAATAGGCGAGACTCCATTCTCACCCACTTTGAATCACACCCAGAAATACCGCCCACCGGATTTCACAGTTGCCCCACTCCCTGCCGATGGGCACGATCACGCGCTCAAAATCACATGATTGATCGATGGCTGGCACATTTGGAGACGTATCTCCTGCGACGCGCTCCGGCATATTCCGTTTCCATTCGCAGCCGCCGGTATCATTCCATCCAAAAGGACACGGCCTTCCTTTCGCGGTTTGATGATTTGCAAAAAAGAAAACTCATCATTCAGTCGGTCAGCGAGGCTTACAACCTCTGGCAACTCTGCCCGCAAACCGCTCGGGTCCGCGGAGACATCGCCGAGGTGGGAGTCTATCTGGGAGGAACCGCGCGGCTCTTGAGTGAGATCAAAGGGAATCGTCGCCTCTTCCTATTCGATACCTTCGGAGGCATGCCTGCGGTGAATGAGGGTCTGGATAAAATCCGGACCGGTAGCTTCTCAGAATCCCGGCTGCCTGATGTCCAGGCACTGATGGCAGACCAGAAGGGCGTCCACTTCTGCCCTGGCTTCTTCCCTGCGACCACTCAGTTGCTCCCGCCGGACGCACAACACTTCTCCTTCGTTCATCTGGACGTGGATATTTACCAGTCGACTCTCGACGGGTTGAAGTTTTTCTATCCCCGGCTCTCTCCGGGCGGGATGATCGTGTCCCATGACTATCGCTATCTCCAATGCCCTGGAGTGCGACAGGCCTATCAGGAGTTCTTTGCCGACAAGCCTGAACCCCTGATTGAGCTATGGGACACCCAATGCTTAATGGTTAAGGTCGGCTAGCAACCTGTCAGACTTTTCCCCACCGGACGTAAGTCCAGCTAGGGAGGTTGACTGTGCTGATCTATCGCTTAGGAATCGTCTGACAGGCTGCTAGATATTTTCCTTCGGAAAAAGCGCCGATCCGCTGAGGGTTTCCTCGAAGAGGGAGCGGAGCAACGGAGTCGAGCTATGCAGGGGTCCCCGCTTCGTCAATATTGACCACGACACGCCGCTACTGCTCCCCCAAATTTGCTCGATTGAGTTTCCTCACAAATGCTGGAAACCATTGCCTTCGCCGCCATCAATTCTTCATAGTCCGCAGGTCTATGACACAGCGATCTTCCGACAAACCTGCGGACAAAGCAGGACGGGCGAGCCTATTCCTCTTAGTAGTTGTGCTCCTCGTCGTGCTGGGAGGTTTATTCGCCCCAAGCCTGAAGTCCGGATGGACCTTGTTTCTGAATGATGGTCCGCTGGGAGCGTTGATGGCCGACTACACCAAGGCTCCCGGCTCATTTCTAGGCATCTGGCAGGATCTCAACTGGGTAGGCGCAAATGGTGGCAGCCTGCTCCCGAGTTTTACCTTCGGGGAGTTCTGGCTCTTTGGGCCGGTGGCCTTTTCAAAATTTCACGCCCCCATCGCACTCTTCGCACTGGGTATCGGTGCCTGGATCGCCTGTCGACTGATGGGCTTCAGTCCTCTCACGGCAGTTCTGACGGGCTTCGCAGCAGCGCTGAACATGAATGTGTTTTCAAACGCTTGCTGGGGGCTCTCCTCTCGCCCCTACATGCTAGGTCTGGCGATGCTGGCTGTGGCCGCGCTATCCACGCGAGGGAAACTGATCTGGGTGAGGTGCGCGCTCGCCGGATTGGCGATAGGCATGGGGATCACAGAGGGGGCGGACGTGGGAGTGATTTTCAGCGTCGTGGTGGGATGCTACGGAATTTTCTATAGCCTTTCCAATGATGAGCTGGGTTCGGCCGGACGCCTGCGTGCGGTCGCGAGGGTGGTTGTTCTTCCCGCGTTCGCGCTTCTCATGGCCATCCACATCATCATCGCACTGGTGTTCAACGCGAAGGTCCTGGACGCGGTGGCGTCTCAAAAGCAGACGATGAATCCGGAGCAACAATGGGATTGGGCCACGCAGTGGAGCCTTCCGAAGTCTGAAACGTTCCGCGTTCTGATTCCTGGACTTCATGGATACCGGATGGACACCCCGGATGGAGGGCGCTACTGGGGAGCCGCTGGACGCGATCCCCACTGGGACGTGACTGGCCAGGGCTACCCTCGTTTCTCGGGTGCTGGAGAGTACGTCGGGGTCACCGTGATGATGCTTGCTCTTTTCGCATGCGCTCAGGCTTTGCGAAAGAAGGAAAGCCTCTACACTTCTGGCGAACGACGGCTCATTGCATTCTGGGCCGCAGTCGCAGTGGTCTCACTTCTCTTTGCTTGGGGGCGTTTCGCTCCATTCTATCGGGGCGTTTTCGCACTCCCTTACTTCTCTAGCTTTCGGAATCCAATCAAGTGGACTCATCCTCTCCACCTCGCTCTGTTGATGCTGTTCGCCTACGGGGTTCAAGCCCTGTTGCGAGGCTACTTGGTCAAGACTGCCACAAAAACCGGATTCGGAACTTGGTGGGCGAAGGCAGGCGCTTTTGACAAGCGCTGGGTTTGGGGATGCGCAGCCTTCCTGGCCTTGAGTGTCCTTGGCTGGATGATCTACCTCACCTCGACCGGTGACTTGACCCAGCACATGGTGAAGACTGCAGTGTCTGTGGCGAACGAAGATCCGCAAACCATCGGAAGAGAAGTCGCTCGGTTTAGCCAGCGCGAGGTAGGACTTTACTTAGTCTTCCTCACGCTCTCCCTGGCGGTGATGACCCGGGCTCTTTCGGGAGGATTCTCGGGCAACCGACAGATCTGGGCTGGAGTGCTGTTGGGGGGATTGATCGTAGTGGATCTGTCTCGCGCAAACCGCCCGTGGATCCAGCATTACGACTATCAGGCCAAGTATGAAAGCAATCCGGTGATCGATCTATTTCGACAACAACCCGGCCACCAAAGAGTAACGGTAGCCCCGTTCTCGATGCGGGAGCTCTCCACTCTACAGCAAGTGTATCAGGCGGAGTGGATGCAACAGCAGTTCCCTTTTTACAATATCCCTTCAATCGATCTCATTCAGAACCCGCGGGACCAAACGGACAATATCCGGTTCAAGGCGGCCTTCACCGGAACCAATATAGTTCGACTCTGGGAACTCACCAGCACCCGGTATGTCCTCGGCCTCGGTGGACCCTTTTCAGAGATGCTCGGCAACCAACTCGATGGGAGCCGGGGCCGTTTCAAACCTGCTCTGCCATTCACTGTTTTCAGTGCGGGAGAGGGCAGGGTCGGTGTCACGGTAACCAATCAGGGTCCTTACTCGGTGATCGATTTCACCGGTGCCCTCCCCCGTGCCTCACTCTTCACTCAATGGGAGGTCATCGCGAATCCTGAATCGGCACTCCAGCGACTTGCCGACTCCGCCTTCGATCCGCACGCGTCAGTGGTGCTCTCGCAATCGCCAGCATCCCCACCGACACCTGGCGCGACCGCTGGGAAGGTCGAGATCGAGAGC